>JAHXHI010000049.1 GCA_025656775.1 gamma proteobacterium symbiont of Bathyaustriella thionipta | reverse complement strand
GATTGTAACTTAAATTCCTGGGTATATCTTACCATTTTTGTCTCCTAATACTAAATTTTTCAGGCGACAGGTATGTTGACATAGGGGGGTAATAATGGTCTAATCTACATAAACCGGGGTAATGATGGTGGTTTATTTGTTGGTGAAGAACTGGCAATTTATAAACCGGGACAAGCGATTATTGATCCTGATACCGGTGAGCAGCTTGGTGTCGAAGAAAGCTATGTAGGCAAAGTCGTCGTCACCGAGGTAGAAGATGCCCGTAGTAAAGGAGAGCAGATAGAAGGTACAGGTATTGTTCGTGGTGATTTACTCAAAAGAACAGCCAATAATAAAAATAAACGAAGCAGTGTTGCTTCACATGCCAGCCAAACTGCTCCGAAAAGAAGTGGTGCGACGGTGGGTAAAAAAACAACGGGGAAAGGTCCTTCAACGCTTGCGATGGGTATTATTCATTTAAATCAATCCGCACGAACTATTAATGGCTTTAACCAGGGATATCTGGAACGTATATCAGACGATATTATTACTGGTTTAAGTAATAGTAAACGTTTTACCCTGATGGAGCGTGAACAGGTTGATCAAATTCTTGATGAAAAAGCCTTTGAAACAATTACTTCAGGTGGTGATATACAGGCAAGACTAGGTGAACTTGTCGGTGCTGATTATTTGATTCATGGTGAACTCAATAACTTTTATATCAATACAACTCGAAAAAAAGTGCCTTATATCGATGAAATTCAAACCATTAGTACTACTCATGGGGAGGGTGTTTTTCGTATCGCCGATGTCCATACGGGGGCAATTATAAGTTCTGAAAAAATAACGATTAATGAAAAACTAAAAGGTGTCAGTGATCACACTCAAATTATCAGTAAAATGATTGCTCAATTCAGTACAAAATCAGTTGCTAAAATTGTTGCTCGGCTTTATCCGGTTAAAGTCATGGGATCTTCTGCAGATGGTGCCATTTATCTTAATCGTGGTGAAGACTCAGGGATTAAAGTGGGTGAACACTATGCTGTTATGCGTCCCGGACAAGCTCTGATTGACCCTGATACGGGTGAATCATTTGGTCAGGCTGAAAGTAAAATAGCGATGATTAAAATTACTGAAGTCGAGGGTGCTCGCTCTCGTGCTCAACTCATATCAGGTGCTGATCCAGTGAATGGTGATATCTTGCGAAAACCTGTAAAGCCTGTCAAAAAACCAAAACAAAAAATCATGCAACCCAACTGGTAGTGTTTTTTTTGTGTTAATTTTAAGAAAATAGTGATAATAATGAATAAATCAAATAAAACAATGGTCTTTAATGCCATCATTATCGGCAGTTGTTTACTACAACAAAATCTTTATGCAGGCTTTTTTGATCAACTTTCAAGTGGTCTGCAAAATTCCTTTACAGGAAATACCTCTAATACACACCAAAATGCAGCCGCACCGGCAACAGTGCAAACCCAAAAAGTGTTAGTGCCTACGGGGGCAGTGAAAAAAACGGTCAATGTGCGTTCTGGACCAGGTACTACACATGATAAAGTGGGTAAATTAACACCTGAAGCGACAATTCGTATTCTTGATACTCAGGGTAAATGGTTGCAAATTGAGGCAGATACATCAAAAGGCTTAGTTGCAGGCTGGGTATACAAGCCGCTTGTTACTATAGGCACTGAGAAAGCAGCAGTACCCGCGTCTTCTTTATCAGCATCTTCGAATGGTGCGACTGTAGGTAAGGTAGAAACCAGACAAAATGTTTATTATGCAGGTTATTCAAAAGAGTTTCAGAATGTAAAACAGATGATGGTATCAGGTGATCTGAAAGGCGTGAATAAATTTTATGCTGATCGTGAAGCGACTGTTTTGAAGAAAAATCAGACTAAATGGCAAGCTATGGAAGAAATAGGGCTGTTGCGTTGGATGGAACGGGGCACTTTATATCTTGATGAAGGAAAGCTGGAAAAATCGATTCGATCGTTTACAAATGCTGAAGACATTCTTAATGTGCGTAAGCAAGATTCAAAAGCATCAGACTTATTGGGCTCTTTAACTTCATTTGCTGCAGAAACAGTGACAGGTAACGAAGAGTTTCAGGAATACCCCGGTGAAGGTTATGAAAAAGTCCTGATGCTCAATTATAAGTCGATTTCTTTTTTACTGGATGGTCAACGCAATGCCTATAATGTCGCACGTCGTGCCATTGACTGGCAAAATATGGAGAAGGCACTGTTTCAAGATAAAATAGCAGAAGCAGAAAAAGAAGCTAAGGAAGCAAAAGCTAAAGCCAAACAGACTGATAATTCAAATAATGAGTGGTCAGCCAGCTATAAAGCTTTGGATAAGATTGCCACTAAGGTGCCCAGTGCCTTTGTGAATCCATTTGGATACTATGTGACCGGAATGATTCAGGAGTTTGAAAGTAAAGCGGATCGCTCATTACGGGATAATGCCCGTATAGCCTATCAAAAGGCTTTAAAGCTTAATCCTGGTAGCAAAGTTTTAAAGCAAGCTGTTAAAGATATGAAAAGTAAAAAGTCATCCGGCAGTAAGCGACTTTTGCATGTTGTTGTTGCTGATGGTTTTGCCCCCGAGAAAAAAATGCTGGTCTACAACTTTCCTTCAGGAAATGGTGTCGTACCCATTAAATTACCGATTTATGAACCAGTATCATCAAAGGTTGCGCGGATTGAAGTGCAAACCACGGGAGGCAAGCGCTTAGCAAGATTATCGTCTGTCGCTGATGTTGAAGCCATTTGTTTAAGACAACAAAAAGATACAGAAGCATTTCGTTCCTTAAGAATGAGTATAGCAATTGCTCGTGCAGTGGGTGTGAATCAGGCAGCCAGCAATATGGGTATATTTGGAAATCTACTCAGTTCAACTGTTAATGATATGGCTGCTCCAGATATGCGTTCATGGATGAGTTTGCCTGCTACATTACAGGCTGCACGATTGTATGTCAGTAAAAATACAAAAAAGCTTAAAATCGTAAGTTTTGATTCAAGAGGACGGCGTTTAGCCAGTAAAACGATTGATATTAATAATCAATCTGATGCATTTATCTATGCCCGCAGTATTGATAAACAGCTTTATGTCAATGGTTCTAAGACCCTATGGACTGCGAATAAATAACCACAAACTATTAAAAACTAATTAAAGGATGTAATTATGAGATTGAACAGGGGCTCAATGTATTTCAATGCTTTCATGCTCATTGCCATGGCATTTTCTACCGCTGCCTGTAAGCAGGTTACAGTGGCAGAAAATCCTAACTTCTTAAAACAGAAGACCTTAGATGATACCCATCCAAGAGCAAGACTCGTACTAGGTTCAGAAAAATTGGCTGGTAATATTCGTATGGCGAATATCAAATTTAGAAAAGTGGGATTGTTTACTCAGGCTCAAGTGGGTATTCAAAACTTATCAGATGTTCGTTATAACCTTGAATATAAAGTTGAATGGGAAGATGCCAGCGGTTTTATGCTTGATCAATCAGGTGCCTGGCAGCGCTTTACTTTAGCTCCAACTCAGATTGATACTGTGACAACTACGGGTAAGGTACCCGAAGCATACAAAGTGGTTTTTACAGTCCGACTCCCCGATGATCCATTCATTATTAACAATAAATATAATAAATAACATAAGCAGGAAACATTTATGAAAATAGCAAAAAAAGCAATTTTACTCTCTATTTTAGGATCCACTATGATTGTGACCGGTTGTCAATCTATACCAATGGGACAACAATCAGGTGTGGCTATGGTTGATGCCAAAGGACGCGGCCATTTGCAGGCGCAATTGACTATGGCAGATTATGTCGCTCTGGCAGAAAAAGTAACTAATAAAATGCTGGTTTCAAAACTGGTACAACGCTGGGGGACAAAGAAGCCTAAAGTAATTGCCGCTACTCCAGTTAATAATACTGACAATGAGAATGTCCGTATGAGTGATCTGCATGATAGAATTCAGGAAACTCTATTTAATTCAGACGTCATGCGTGTTGTCGATAAAACAGCAACAAGCTTTGACTATGTAATTAAAAGTGAGCTGACCTCTACTCGTCAATATGGTAAAGGTGGTCAAGAGTTGGTTCACTATACGCTGCAATTAAAAATGTTTACCTTAATGGGGGAATTAAAAGGACAATGGTCAGATGATTTGGCTATGGCTAAATCAGAAAAGAGCATGTTTTAAACTAACAATCAGCAGCTAAATAAAAAAGGGTCGCTTAACAAGCTACCCTTTTTTTATGATTAAAAAAGATGTTTCTCAATAAAATCAACCACAAATGGTTCTCTTTGTGCGCTATGGAAACGATCCACTTCCGCACCCTCGACAAAAGCAATGACCGTAGGAAAGCCTCTTACTTTATAACGCCCGGCAATGCGCATATTTTCATCAGCATCCACTTTTGCTAATAAAAAATCACCCGCATATTCTTTTGACAGCTTATCTAAAATCGGCATCAGGACATTACAAGGGCCACACCAGTCAGCACTGATATCAACTAAAACCAGTCTTTTACTGGATTCATTAATAGCAACATGTTCAAAATTTTGTTCGGTCGCATCCACAACAAAATCTTTAGGGCCTAGTTGAGGATGAATATCAGGGTGCGCATGAAGATCCATAGATAAACTCGATTTATAATTCATTTTAAAAGAGTGCATATTATCCTGAATTTTAGCTCTGATAGCTATGCATATTCATTAGAACAATAAAAAAGCCTGAAATACTGGATCAGCATTTCAGGCTTTTAAACAAATCTAAGCAGTTAAGTACTGCCTGGTAAGTTTGTTTTATTTAGCAGCAGCTTTAGCTGCAGGTGCTGCTTGAGCAGCAGGTGCATAAGGTGCATAGCCATAGCCACGGTTATCATAGCGGTTATCACCATATGTGTTCATACGGTTGTCCCAGTTGTTATAGCCATTACCCTGACCACTGCCGTATGCAGAACCACGAGTGTTAGCATTACCACGGCCACGACCACGACCTTTAATTGTAATTTCAAAGTCGCCATCTGCATCCATATCACCAGAACCGTCGCCCCAGCCATTGCCATTACCGTAAGCATTATTATTCATATTGTTATAGCCGTTACCATTCCAATGGCTATTGCTGTTACTATCATCACCCCACCATGCATTGGCAGACATTGAAAGAGTGGTCACACTAGCGATTGCTGCTGCAATTATTAATTTATTCATCTCATACTCTCCAGTATTTTGTTCTATTGTTACTATATTATTATTTTTTAATGTGTTGCCAAGAAGTATATTTGATTATATTAATATAATCAATTAGTGATTTCCCTAATAGAGCATGTTATTTACAGATGTCAGGTCTAATATTCTTGAATAGTTGAGCATTGCAATTGAAAAATGACCAGTGCGTCCCTATAATTATGAATATGGGGATGAAACGGCTTCGACAGAGATTGGACCCCTGACGTTCATGCCGAGTAATTTCAGTACTCTCGTTAAAAAGTCTGGAAACTTAAAGTAATTGCAAACGATGATAATTACGCTCTAGCCGCTTAAAAACCAGCTAGCTTTTGACTACCTTTATCTGTGGGGGTTACTCAGAAGTCACTTTACACAGCTTTCGCCCGCTATTCAGTCCGAGTTTAGCTGGTTAAACTTTAAACGGACTCGTGAACTTTTGCCCTGGCTACCCGTCAGCAGTTCATTAAAACTACCGGTAGTGCTAAGCATGTGAAAGACTGATGGCAGAATGTTTTTGGACGCGGGTTCGACTCCCGCCATCTCCACCAATAATAAAATACCTTTATAAGTCAACAGGTTATAAGTAAAAGACGGTGCAATTTAGGGGTGTACTTAAAGGGTAAAACGAAAAGCCTGAGCTAATCACTTGGGCTTTTTATTGCCTGTACAAAAGATAGCCGTGACGAAAAAAAAGGACAGCAAACTAATGCTATCCTTCTATTACTCTAAACAAGAATAATTCTCACTTATCTAATCAACTAAAATCCAACTATTAACAACACGACCATTTACCCTAAGCACCTCTTGATAAACTTGTAAGGCCTCATCAAAGTCATAGTCATTTTCATGTACCTGATAGGTTATATTCTCCATGTCTTCATGAGTAAGCTTGTACTCTTTCTTCTATGTACTAAATCGGGCTCGAGCATTATTTGGATTGTCAGCCAAATAAATTGAAAACGAGTAGTTTAATCATTTTGTCCCAAATTACCATAACAGTAGTTCGGTTTTATGTCAGGCACCAGCCCAGTTTTGTTACCTTCCAGTAATATACATAAAAAAATCTTTTGTTATGTTCGATCTTCCCATGATAAAGGATCTTTGTGTGCATGAAAAACTGCTGTCACTATGATGTGTTCGGACGGGACAAAATAAAAAATTCTGTAGGGAAATCGTTCAATTGGGACTCGTCTTAAGTCTTTATAAACTTTTTTATAAAGTAGGGGATTACGTTCTATTTTTGATATAACGGCGTCAACACAAAGCAGAAAATCATGTCCTAAGCCAAGTCTGTGCTCTTCATAAAAATTAAAACATCTAGAAATATCAAGCTCAGCTTCTTTTCTAACTGTAAGTGAATACTTCATTTATTAGAAATTATTCGACTTTTCACATCTGACCATGGGGAGCCAATGTCATGATCTGCCATGAAAGCATCAAGACGTTTATCCAGTTCGATTTCTTGATTTGCTGTTAATTTTATTTCTGATTCATTATTGAGCACGCTATCCCACAGCTTTTCAGCCAAAATGATACGCTCAGATACTGACAGTTCTTGTATTTCCATAATATATTCTCACGATTAAACAGAATGTCTGAGAAAATTATAGCATTTTTTCAGGAATTTTTCTGATTAATGGCTTCTCTTCCTGCACCCTAATCAACTATAAAATTTAATATTCTATTAACCTTGAAAAAAGATGAATTTTAAGTTTATTGGACGCCGGTTCGACTCCCTCCCAAGAAGGAATCGAACCGAAAAGCTTTTAAGACCTTTGATTAAAAAGCAGTCTAAAGACTTGTGGAACTGTCAGTTTATTTATTCAGCTTATAACAGTAATTACTCTCAGTTGATGGTGGTCCACTCTTGTGGTACAGTTTTCCCGTCACCAACACAGAAATAGATTGTAAAACAAAAGCTTATTAAGGTTTTTGGAGTGTCAGCGACTCCCGCCATCTCCACCAAAATTCTTGTTGTAAATTAATACCTAAAAATAAAGTCCCCATCCTGGGGCTGATTTGGGGCAACGATGTTGTTTGTTTCGTTCTTCTCTAATTGTTCAAAAGCATTACATCACCTCCAATTGGGTGTCAAATTTACTGTACCACTACAAGATTTCAGTGACTTTGATTTTAACTAAAGTCATGTAGATAAAGTATTTGTTCTTTCACTTCAATGTCGTGAGTTTATGTAAGAAGTACAAAATGTTGTCTTCATTGGCAGGTTAGGTACGGGAAAAAGTAAATTGTAATTAATAAAAGTGGGTTAAATTTAGTGCAAATCATGGTTCAAATTTTTAGTTCACTTTAGAAATTATGGATGATCAGCTTAAAATTAACTGTTTTGATTATATAAATCATTTAAAACAACTGTTTTTTAATAAATGAGTTCTTTTTATTTGAATGGTGTCACATTTTGCTTACCCTGATGTGGAGTACAATTTTAAAAATTTTATCAGGTAATAAAATTATAGGCGCGATATGGCATTTATAAGAAGGGGTGTTATGATGAAAAATTCATTTAAGAAGACAGTACTTTCAATTTTAAAAATCTTTTTTATTTTATCATGGGTGATGTTGCCTTTAAGTGCAGTTGCACAAGGTAATTCAGTAGCTCATATGGCCCCTATTATTTCTTTTCTTCTTTCAGATGGCCCGGATCTGTCAAACAGTGCCCCGACAGCTGATGCCGGGGCGGATCGTTCTACAGAGGTGAATAAACCTGTCGCTATTACAGGTACAGCAAGTGACAGCGATGGAACAGTGGTTGCCTATGAGTGGAAAAAAAACACCACAATTTTGGCTTCAGTCGATTCATTTAGCTATACGCCAACAATAGCCGGTACTGATGTCTTAACACTTACTGTAACAGATGATGATGGAGCTAAACACTCAGACAGTATGAATGTGACTGTTACAGCAGCACCGCTTATAAGTGATGACCTTCTGAATGATGACACAATTACCAGTGGGCTTACAGCTGAAAATTATGTCTATGGCAATGCGGAAGGCAAAACGGCTTACCTGTTTGAAGGTGAAAGTCTTACAAGCACACTAAACCTGGGGAGTGTATTAGATTTAACTATAACGATGAATGTCTATATTGATGACCTAAAAGAGGCCCAGACGGTACTCCTTGACAGTGGTTCAAGCACCGGTAGTGTAAAACTGAGTCTGGTGGACAATAGAGCAGCTAATTTTAAAGATAAAGATGTTGCTTTGGCTTTTGACGTTGTCGGCAACAATGCACAGAGAGTTGAAACAAAGTATCTCCGTTTTATGGAGCATGAGCGTGAATATCTGAAAAGTGAGGGGCATGAGCGACGAGCCAATCAACTTTGGATGCACCTGGCTATCAGGTACAACCCCTCTCAAAACAGTGTTGATTTTTTTATTAATGGTATTTATGAAAGTACACAATACTTTACAAACTCTAACCATGCCTTCATCGATACCATTAGCATCGGTGCCGATAGCAGCAAAAATCATAAATTTTACGGAAAGATGAGTGATGTGAAGGTTCATCAGAAACTTTTAACAGATGATGAAATCTATGAAATGGCTGATTTTAGAAAAGATTTGTGGGCAGTAAAGTATGAAAGCGATTGGAGGGCAACAGATTATTATTATGTCGATGCAATTAATGGTGACGACAGCAATGATGCATCCGAAACCTCACCTCTGAAAACAGTGACCGCCGCGATAGATAAAGTTAATAATTTAAGCAATTTAGATGCAGTGGGAATACATATCGTTATAAAACCGGGACTTTATCGTGAAGGTCATATGGAGCTACACAAAAGTGGTTCGCTTTACAAACCAATCGTTATAGAGGCTGAGACAGCAGGAACGGTTACCATAAGTGGTTCTGAAATATGGAATACTGCATGGACTGAAACATCACCAGGAAGTGGTGTCTGGATGCATGCATGGTTAGAAGATTATGGCAGACATGCTTTTCAGCTCCCATCTACTATAGATTTGGATACGGAGGTAAGATATCACAGTGAAATTTTAGCCGTAGATGGAGAGCTGGCAAGACCCTATCCAGATTTTAACAGGTTAATACACAGCACCCTGCATGCTGATGCTGAGAGTTTCTTAAATGATGATTATGGATTTTATGTAGATGAGGCAAATGATCTCATCTATCTAAGAAGTACGAAAAATCCAAATACCAGTCTTATCGAAGCAGGTAAGTATGATGGTCTGCTGGATATATCGGGTAATTATATTGTACTTAAAGGGATTACTTTTAAACATGATGCTTCATTTGAAAACAGTTATTCTTCTGTAAGTGGCCCCCTATGTCAACATACCTGTCGCCTGAAAAATTTAGTATTAGGAGACAAAAATGGTAAGATATACCCAGGAATTTAAGTTACAATC
>JAHXHI010000322.1 GCA_025656775.1 gamma proteobacterium symbiont of Bathyaustriella thionipta | reverse complement strand
AATTTTAAGAAAGCTGAATATGATTTTGTATGGCCTTTTTTTTAGTTGAATGCTAAAAAAAGGCTATTTACGGATGGACACTAATTAAACTCTCTCTAGCAGAAAGACGCGTTCATTAAAATAAGACATATTTTGTGAGCGGGGACTGCGTTGTTCCGCTGCTATGTCTGTAACTTCTAATAATTCAATAGAAAAATTTTTACCATAAAGTTGATAAACTTCTTCCTCAGTGACTGAAAATGGCGGTCCCTGCTTCTCATTTTCATCATAATCCAGTGTAAGCAGTAATATTTTTATTTTTTCCGGCAGTATCTGCAACAATTTTTTTACATAAAATTGACGCATATCTGACGGCAGGGCAACTAATGCCGCTCTATCATAAACTATTGTAATATCAGATAGATAGTCTTTTTCTAAAGCAAAGAAGTCACCACAAAGTATATCAACCTGAGGACTGCTCCAGCGTATTAATTCGGTCTCATTAGAAGAATTATTTTTACTTGAAATGATTGTTTTGCTTGCATTTAGTCGTTGTTCTGTATAAAAATCTTGCACCGCAAGACTGCTTAATTCATTACCAAGCACTTTTTGACCTTGTTGATGAAAAAAAAGCAGGTCATGACTTTTGCCGCATAATGGTACAAAAACACAACCTTGTTCTAACACCTCAAGTCTGTGCCAATATTTTGATAAATAAGGATTAACTTTATCAAGATGAAAGCCGATGCGCTGCTCTTGCCAACGTTGATGCCAAAAAGAATGATGCATAAAAATCTGCTTACTCTGAAGTCAATAGTAAAATAAAAAGTGATATAAAATGACCTGTTAAAAATTATTTTGTTAAGAATACTTGACAAACTATAGGTACAGGCCTTATCACTTAATAAGGTTTAAAGAGACAAAATTAAAGTATCAGGCAGAGTTGCTGTTGTTTCATACTCTGCCTTAGTTCCGTGTTAGTTTAACAACACGATAAATAATTGATCAAAATTAAAGATAAAAACTGAAAAATTATGGGTAAATCACTGGTTATTGTGGAGTCGCCTGCCAAGGCCAAAACAATTAATAAATATCTGGGTAAAGACTTTGTTGTTAAGTCCAGCGTAGGTCATATTCGCGATCTGCCCACCAGCGGCAGCAGCAGAAAAACAGCAATGACCCCAAAAGAAAGGGCACAGCTGGCGGCACAATCTCGAAAATTACCCCCTGAAGAACGGGAGAAGCGTAAAAAAGAGCGCGCCCAGAAAGCCCTGATTGAACGCATGGGTATTGACCCTGAAAATGGTTGGAATCCCTATTATGAAACCATGCCGGGTAAAGAAAAAGTCATTACCGACTTAAAAAAATTAGCAAAAACATCTGACACAATCTATCTCGCGACCGATTTGGACCGCGAGGGAGAAGCCATTGCCTGGCATCTGAAAGAAACACTCGGTGACTCTTTAGGTAAGAACAATAACATTCCCTTTAAACGGGTTGTTTTTAATGAAATCACTGAGAAAGCCATTCACGAAGCCTTTTCGACGCCCGGCGAACTCAACATGGATCATGTTAATGCGCAACAGACTCGACGTTTTCTGGATCGGGTTGTGGGCTATATGGTATCACCGCTGTTGTGGAAAAAAGTGGCTCGCGGGCTTTCTGCCGGCCGGGTACAATCCGTTGCTGTTAAGCTGGTGGTGGAACGTGAACGTGAAATCCACGCCTTTAATCCAGAAGAATACTGGGAAGTCTATGCTGATTTACTGACCAGTGCTGATGACGAATTAAAAGCTCAGGTTGTCAAACACAAGGGTGATGAATTTCGTCCAACCAATAAAGCGGATACTGACAGCGCCTTAAAAACGCTGGTCACTGCTGATTATCTACTCAGCAAACGGGAAACCCGAGCCACCAGCAGTCGCCCCCGAGCCCCTTTTATTACCTCAACCCTGCAGCAGGCAGCCAGCACACGCATGGGTTTTGGTGTCAAAAAGACCATGATGCTGGCCCAACGTCTGTATGAAGCGGGTCATATTACCTATATGCGTACTGACTCAACCAATCTGAGTGCAGAAGCTGTGGCCAGCAGTCGTGATTATATCCAGTCAAACTTCGGTAAAAAATATTTACCGGAAAAACCGGTTGTTTATTCCAGTAAAGGTGGCGCTCAAGAGGCTCACGAGGCCATACGCCCATCTGATGTCAATACCAGTGCCACTGATATAAGTGGAGTTGATCGTGATGCACAGCGGCTTTATGAGCTTATCTGGAGACAATTTCTTGCCTGTCAGATGACACCTGCCAAGTATGAGAATACCACGCTCACCATCAGTGCCGCAGATTATGACTTAAAATTAAAGGGCCGCACCGTCTTGTTTGATGGCTGGACTCGTGTCATGAAAGCCATAGCCAAGTCTGCCGAAGAAGTCATTTTACCACGGGTCAAAGAAGGCGAACATTTTAAATTACAAGAGTTGCTGCCCTCTCAGCACTTTACTAAGCCACCACCACGTTTTTCAGAAGCCAGTCTGGTAAAAGAATTGGAAAAAAGAGGCATTGGCCGCCCTTCGACCTATGCCAGTATTATCTCCACCATTCAGGATCGGGGCTATGTCACTACTCAGAATAAACGCTTTTATGCTGAAAAAATTGGCGCTGTTGTTACCGAGCGATTATGTGAAAGCTTTAATGAACTGATGACCTATAGCTTTACTTCTGATATGGAAGAAAAACTGGATGCCATTGCTTCCAGTGAAAAGCACTGGAAAGATGTACTTGATGCTTTCTATCAGGACTTTAAAGCACAATTAAATAAAGCTGATAGTGATGGCGATGAAGGCATGCGTGCCAACGATCCCACACCGACCGATATTCCCTGTCCGGACTGTGGTCGTCACATGATGGTACGCACTGGCTCTACCGGTGTTTTTCTCGGCTGCTCCGGTTATAGTCTGCCGCCTAAAGAACGCTGTAAAGGTACTTTAAATCTGATATCCGGTGATGAGGCTGTCGATGCCGAACAGGATGAAGAAGGTGAAGCAAAGGCCCTGATCGAACGTAAGCGCTGTCCAAAATGTGATACCTCAATGGACAGCTATTTAATTGATGAGCAACGTAAATTACATATCTGCGGTGATAACCCCGATTGTGATGGTTTTATTGTTGAACAGGGTCAATACCGCATTAAAGGTTACGATGGTCCGCTTATCGAATGTGATAAATGCGGCAGTGATATGCAGCTTAAATCCGGTCGTTTCGGTAAATATTTCGGCTGCACCAATGATGACTGTAAAAATACCCGCAAGCTGCTCAGAAGCGGTGAAGCTGCGCCGCCAAAAGCAGATCCTATACACATGAAAGAACTGCCTTGTGAAAAATCTGACGGTTACTTTGTGTTTCGCGATGGTGCAGCGGGTGTCTTTATGGCATCCAGTGCTTTCCCTCGTTCCAGAGAAACGCGGGCACCGTTAATCAGTGAACTGCTGCCCCATAAAGATGAGCTTGATCCTAAATTTCTTTATCTTATCGAAGCACCTGTGGAAGATAACAAGGGTCATCCTGTTATGATCCGTTTCAGTCGTAAAAATAAAGAACAATATGTCATGACTGAAAACAAAGAAGGCAAGGCAACCGGCTGGACTGCCCATTATCGTGACGGCAAGTGGGATATTGAATTACCCAAACCCAGGAAAAAGGCGGCTAAAAAGAAAGTCGTCAAGAAAAAAGCAGTCAAAAAGAAGGCTGTAAAGAAGAAAGTCATCTCTAAAGAAACCAGTTAAAGCATCATGAGAAAACAAACCACTCAGGTCAAAGTCGGTAATGTGCTTATCGGCGGTAATCAACCCATTGTTGTTCAGTCAATGACCAATACTGATACAGCGGACGTGATGTCTACGGTCAAACAATGTGCTGAATTATCAAAAGCAGGTTCTGAGCTGGTGCGTATTACGGTGAACTCTGAAGAAGCTGCTCAGGCTGTACCCAGGATTCGTACTCAATTAGAAAAAATGAATCTCGATGTACCCTTAGTGGGTGATTTTCATTTTAACGGGCACAAACTCTTAAGTAAATATCCTGACTGTGCTCAAGCTCTGGAAAAATACCGCATCAATCCGGGTAACATCGGCCGTGGTCATTCACGTGATGATAAATTTTCACAGTTAATTGATATTGCCATACAGAATAAAAAAGCGGTTCGTATTGGTGTTAACTGGGGCAGTTTAGATCAGGAACTCATGGCTCGTATGATGGATAAAAATAATCAACTTGATGAACCCAGTGAACCGGCAGATGTAATGCATGATGCTTTGATCACTTCTGCACTAGACTCTGCCCAACTGGCAGAAAAACAAGGCCTGGAACATAATAAAATCATATTATCATGCAAAATGTCCGGCGTTCAGGATCTGATTAAAGTCTACAAGGATTTGAGTAGTCGCTGTGACTATGCTCTGCATCTTGGGCTCACAGAAGCGGGTATGGGCAGCAAAGGTATTGTTGCGTCGACTTCAGCACTTGCTGTTTTATTGCAGCAGGGCATTGGTGATACCATTCGCATTTCCCTCACACCCGAACCAGGTGAATCACGAACCAGAGAAGTACAGATTGCACAGGAAATTTTACAGTCACTGGAGCTGCGTTCATTTACACCGACGGTCATTGCCTGCCCCGGATGCGGTAGAACCAGCTCTGAGACCTTTCAGCATTTAGCAAAAGACATTCAACACTATTTAAAAGATTCCATGCCCTTATGGCGCACTCAATATCCCGGCGTTGAAAATCTTAACGTGGCCGTGATGGGCTGTGTGGTCAATGGGCCAGGGGAAAGTAAACACGCTAATATTGGTATCAGCTTACCTGGTAATGGCGAAAAACCAGTTGCTCCAGTTTATGAAGACGGGGTAAAAACGGTCACGCTTAAGGGCAATAACATTGCACAAGAATTTCAGACCATCGTTAAGCACTATATTAAAAGACATTATAGTTAATCACTCTTCGTCTGGAATTCTTAATTACCCGCATTAAACTTATGATCACTTATTTTTCTTATAAACCGCTTTATTCAAGACACCATCCCAGTTATAAACACAGGAAAAATTGCCATCAGATTCAGTTCTTAACTGACAAACATCATTAATATATTGCACCTCAGGGATCTTCCATTTTTCAAATTGATGAGTACAAACCCCATCGGGGCGAGTGCGTTCACTCACGTATTGTAATTCAATATGCTCTCCATTTTGAGACCAGCGATAGCGGGTTTCAAAAACAAAGCATTGCTCATCATCAGAGTATTGCTGGTAAAATCCTGTGCCATCAGCCAAAATTTCTTCCAGACCATCTTTCACTAATTGACAACCTTCTTCAATATAATGAATTTGGTACTTTCCCGGTAGTTGATAGGTGTTCTGGATTATTGAATTAAGTTTAATCTCTGCATTTAAAGCATTCAGCCAACCTCGCTCAACAAAGTCACTTTGAAAGTCAATAAATCCTGAAAACTGTGATAATACAGCAATGGTTTCATCAAAGATCACACACGATTCTGCCGGTATAGCCACCTGTTTTTTATCCGATAACATAACAACACTGCGTAGATCTTTCATGGCTTTGCTTAATCTGGTGTAATTTAATGATTCCTGAAATAAACCATTACTGAGTAATTTTTCTTTACTCAGAGTTTCACTCAGCAACTGCGCTTTTTACCACTATAAAGAACCAGATGTTTGCCTTTTAAGGCGATAAAAAGCTCCAAATCACTACTGGAAAATTCAGAAACATTCAATTTTTGTGGTCTATTTGAAGGAATAATCAATGCATTTTTCGGACTCAATGCGATCAGCATTTGCTAGACTTTCAGTGGCTCATAGGCAGACAGACTCAATAATACTGAATAGTCAATCGTATTATTTTTTTCTTTATCGGTATTTAATGTAAAATCCTGAAGGGCAAAACTCACCCCCTGAATTCCATCCACAACTCCCGTCATCATCGCCAGCATCATCGGATTAAATTCCGCTACATTTTTCTGAATATCTTTTAATTGTTCACACTGAAAAGTGCTTTCCCTAAAAACTTTAGACAGGTAGGTAAGGAATGGAGAAAACTGTGAGAAATTAACACCCAGTCCCAATGATAAAATATTTTCTTCAGCACCATGACGAACATATTCAGGTATAAATCCCCGGAAACGATGCAGCTCTGTCTTAAACGCCTGATCAGTTAATTCCATCAGAGCCTGCAGCTCCATACTTACGTTCTGCTCATGAACCTGATAGTGTTTATAACCCGCAATAATACGCGGCATTTTAGCCGCAATTTTATTAATGTCCGCTTCACAATTAGATGCTGCCAAGTTGGCAAAGAACTGATCCTGATCACCGAATAACTCAGCCCAGGGATTATCTTTTGCTTGAAACAATGAGCTTACCAGCAGCTGAAAATCCAGGAAATTAACCGATAAGGGCAGGTATTGATTCTCCTGTTGTATCTTATTCACCTTGCTTAGAACTGATTGACCAGGCTGAGCTAACCCCAGAATCAGTTTTTTTTGTCTGCTATCAATAGTATTACTCATTAATGACAGCGTTGCTAATTTCTGTCCCTCTTGCATCGTTTGCATAGACACAACGAATTGATACTTATTGCTCATGGGATAAACGCGAAGTTGAACACCTTCAAAAAATTCATGTTTAGGCTGCAAAGCTGACTTTTTTTTCGGCTTGCTCCAGTACTTTCCACAATGCCTGCTCATCAGTGAGTGTTATTTTAATCACAGGAGTGATCCCCACGCTATAAAAGCTATAGCCCATTTCAGGGGCTATTCCATAGTGTAACCGTAATGCTGAATTATCATCATATTGATTATTTTTGTTAATTGTCTCCACTAGATCCTGATAGAGTGCATAAAAGAAAGCGGCTTCTTTTTCTAAAGCACCCTGCTCAGCCTGAGTCATGGGAGCATCAGTGGCAGGCTTAAAATTGATCAGGGGAAATTCATCAAGATTGATCAGCTGTGTATTACCTGAAAAAAAAAGTGTATCAGCGGGCACAGATTTGAGAATGGGATTTTCTGCGGCACTTAAAAAACTGCACTGTAATAGCGCAATCAAGCCTGCAAAATAATAGAGTAGAGAGTTTTTCATTTTTATCACTTATGGCTGTCGTCTTTGATGTAGAATAGTTTGATTTTATCGTAAAAGCACGAATATATCTGTGAGAATAACATGAATAAAGCATACACTCTGGTTTTACTTCTGGCTCTGCTCCTGAGCCTCAATGCCTGCCAGACTTTTTCACCTCCATATGAAATTCAAACACATAAACTTATAGATAAGGTCTGGTCGGCTTCTGAGCAGCAGTTTATCAGCAAAGAGGCATTACAACAGAAAACATTAACTGCGCAGGTGATTTTGCTGGGTGAAACTCATGACAATGCCCGACATCATCAATTACAGGCTCAGTTTATTTCTTATCTGACTGAGAATAATCAGCCGCCTGCTGTTGCTTTTGAAATGCTCAATCAAAACCAGCAGAGTATTATTAATAGCTTTGAGGCGAATCAGTACGCCAGCGATGGCAATAGTCACTTCGGCAGCACTCGCTCAGGAGAAAAAAACACTCAGCTTTTTGCTGATAAAATAAATTGGCAAGAGTCAGGCTGGCCTGAATGGCCTTATTATCACCCGGTTTTTTACCAGACAATTAACAATAAACTGCCTATCATTGCCGCTAATCTGGATCTAAAACAGATACGTAAAGTCATTAAAGAAGGCAGTCAGACTCTTTCTCAGGAGTATCAGGATTTATTAAATAAATACCAGTACGATGAGGCTCTCAAAAAAGAATTAGAACAGGAGGTACAATCCGCACATTGTGATATGCTGCCGGAGAAAATGCTCTCACCGATGTTACTGGGTCAGCAGACAAGAGATATCGCCATGACACAGGCCATCCAGTCAACTTTATTAAAATACAATACAGCAACAAAAGCTCAAATTGTGCTTATTGCAGGTTCTGGCCATACCCGTACCGATTACGGCATCCCTTTTTATCTACAGCAGGAAAATCCCGAATTAAGACTTATCAGTATTGCTTTTGTAGAAGTCAGTGAAGATGAATTTAAACCGGATGATTATGCTAAAGCCTGGAGTAAAACAGCCACACAGCTGCCCTTTGATTATGTATGGTTTACCGCCAGAGCAGAACGGGAAGATCAATGTGAAAAAATGAAGGAACATATGAATAGAAGAATAAAGAATAAAGAATAAAGAATAAAGAATAATAAAAACACTGAGATCATTTATTTTTAAAAATTATAATAATCAGGCTCCTGATTCCCAGGAAATTTTAAATATAATTCAATGGCGATTTCTCCTGTGTTTCCTGAGTCATCAGGTTCAAGCTGTAATTCAAAACTGGTTAGTTTTTGTTGGTTTTCTGATGGCACAAGAAACAAAGAACTTTCCCATGTTTCATCTTCAGCAAAAGATTGAGTCACTTTGATAAGAGCCTGAAATGAAGCGGACTTTATTGGTCTGGTATATTCATCATATAAGTATAATTCGAAACCACATTCTGTTGAATAAACGCCTTCCACATGATAATGTCTATTGGCAGCCATAAAAAATTGTCCCCCATGACGCGGTTCGTGATCCATGTGCGGCATAATCATATCTTGAGAGGTGTTTTCATCCGATGTGCCTTTTACCTCTAATGAACGATTTTGACAAAACTCGGATTCAATTTTAGAGGGTGTTGTATTCGTAACAGTCCGGACTTGTTCTATCGGTGAATTTATATCTAATGTCAGTGAATCATTATTATATACTGCCAGGACTTTAGTAAAGTTAAATATAAATATTAACAGTATTGAAGCCAGCATTAACACGGAAAAGTATTGATTTATATTTTTTTTCATCTAAAAGCAAACCTGGTAGAATACGTTTTCATCAGGTTAGAGCGACTACCATACGATAATACAATTAAAGCGACAGAAAAAATAGGCAGGTGGCCTATCAACTCGTGAATTCCAGTTAAGATGGATGTCATTATAAAAAAGAATGACACAACCAGCATAACAAATCGAGTTGAAATCCCAAGTATAAGCATAATTCCAAATAATGATTCTGCTACTCCACCGGAAAATACAAAATGCAAATTTGTAAATTGTTCAAACCCCATGAGAGCAATAAAATTGTAATAACTATTTTCTTCCATAAAAACAAGTCCCATTCCAGGATCCAGTAATTTATTATGTATCGCCAAAACCAACAATTGTAAACCAATAGATAATCATATGACTCTTGCTGCATTAGTGGCGCCAAAAGGAATTGGCAGGTTCAATTTATTAAGCAGACTACGATCACGATGATTTATTCTTGGTGAAATTAATATGAGGGCGAATGCAAGACCTACGAATTCAAAAAGGTAATCTATCAATAATTCCATAGGCATCATGGCAGGTAAAGAAAATATAATAAGAAATAATAACACGCCGGACAATAACGGAGAAATAAATAACATCGCCAGTACAGAAAGCTGTATTATCATACCATTTGTTTTCATAGCTTCAGGTAAAATGCAGGGTAAGAGCATTATAAATGCTGCCCTAATAAAATTTCATCCCTGAAATTATCATCCAGAGCAGCTAATTTACGCTTTCGCTTAAGGCTCGCCTGCTTAGTCGTGTTTTGTTTGAGCAGGTTCAGGGTAA
>JAHXHI010000404.1 GCA_025656775.1 gamma proteobacterium symbiont of Bathyaustriella thionipta | reverse complement strand
CCTTAAGCGAAAGCGTAAATTAGCTGCTCTGGATGATAATTTCAGGGCTGAAATTTTATTAGGGCAGCATTTATAATGCTCTTACCCTGGCCTTCAAGGTTTAAGTCTCTGTCTTTAGCCCAGACCTGTTTTAAATAGTCCATTCGTGCCGTTTGAAATTGTTTGGCTGCCTGTAAACGGCTCTCATCATCAAACCAGAAGCTCATCCAGCCCTGTAAATATTGAGTAGGTCGGTATTCACTCTGGGAGGTCATCCATTCAATTTCGTTACTCATGTACAATGGTGTACCGCCACCACCGCAAAAACCAATTAAAACACCTGCCTGAGCCAACATGCGTACAGCAGCCTGAGTAATTGATGTACCTGTTCCCAATAAAATAACTGTGGTATTGGCAATAGGAATATTCCAGTATTGGTGTTCTTTTTTTGCCTCTGTTAAATATAAGACCCGACCATCTTTTTGCATCACTCGACAATGCTCAAGATAATATAAATTCGCTCGTTTAGAATGTAATATTGCTTTTAAATCTGATGGTGATAAATCCTTCATAAGTTAAATTCCATTTCTTATTTCATTACTTTTTTAATCCTGAAAACAAACAATAAACACATCCAGAAATACTCCATCACATCAAGCAGAGCGACCTTAGTCTATAACTTCCCCAGCTGGCAGGTTTATTCTGCCTGCATTATCACTAATAGATAAAAACTAACTTTCACAACTGCCAAAACCTAAAACAATCAATAATAGCGAATACCAGGGATGTTCAATCATAAACAATATTAACCATACGAGTAAAACTGTGATTAAGAACCAGAATATTGCTGTATTGAAGTCGCCATGATAAATCCAGAATAAAATAATAATAACGATTGTTAAAATATTATCGTTATTTTCACCCTGGTTGTTGTCAGTCTTCCCAGACATAATATTCACGCCTTCATTTATTAAATCAAACCTGCAAATAAACCGCAGCCTCCACTGCACCCCAGGATTTTTTATTGACATCAACCGCATATACTTTAGCATGCAAGTTGACCCCTGCCCGTAGGATTCTGCTGATATGTTTATTTTCATTTCTGGGAATGTAGCCTAGTTTTGTCGCCTGGTAATAGACTTCCACTGCATACTTATCAAATTGATTTTCTGGCTCAGCTATCAATATTAGTGTCTCTTTTTTATTGATTTTACTTATGAGCTTTTGCCCCTGATAGTATTGAAATCCAGCAATAGAGCATTTGTTCAGCAAAACTAATTGAGTTGTTTGTTTAGCGGTCACATTATAGTTAAAGCCAAGCAAAGGCAGACCCAATATTGTTTTTATAAAAGTTCGCTTGCTCTTCATGACTACTCTTCTTTTAAACATTTATATTTACATTAATTCATTATGAAAGCATACTCTTAAGTTTTATGGGTGTATACGATGACATTATTGACATGTCGCTTTTTCATACACATCAATTTATTTTATGGGGATTTTTATGGCTCAATCTGACATAGAAAATCAATGGCCACTTCGCTGGGATTTGTTGTTACGCTATAGATTAATTGAGATTATCGCGTTATGGGAAGGTCGCCTGACCACCACCACATTAATAAAGGCTTTTGGCATTGGTCGTCAGCAAGCATCTAAAGATATTAATTGTTATATACGTGATGTGAGTCAAACTAATCTAGAGTATGACAAACACCTTAAAGGTTATAAACCTACCAAAGATTATCATCCTCAGCTAACCAAAGGGACAGTCAATGAATACCTTCACATGCTTAATAGTCGTCGTGATCTGAGCAGCCACTTGAGTTACTTAACAGTTGAGCAGGCCAACACTGAAGTGATTTATCCACCTAATCGTCATGTTAAGGCAGAATTTATCCGGCC
This sequence comes from gamma proteobacterium symbiont of Bathyaustriella thionipta, assembly GCA_025656775.1. Taxonomy (GTDB): domain Bacteria; phylum Pseudomonadota; class Gammaproteobacteria; order GRL18; family GRL18; genus GRL18. The sequence continues at coordinate 7,928 of JAHXHI010000404.1, read as the reverse complement.
TGTTATCAAGGCTTCTCGTGAGCAGCAGCGTATTGAGATTGATTATTTATCCATCACCTCTGATGGCATGGAAACACGGGTCATTACTCCACATACACTGGTGTTTTCAGGTTATCGCTGGCATATTCGTGCACATTGTGACAAACATAATGATTATCGTGATTTTGTGTTATCACGTATTAGTAATTTTCCAGAACCTGTGACCAATTCTAAGCATGGTGTTCAGCAGGATATTGCCTGGAATACTCAAATAACATTAAAAATAACACCTAATCCCCAACTATCACCCTTTCAACAAAATATTATCAGTCGTGAGTATGGGATGTTAAATGGTGTTTTAAAAATCATCACAAGAGCTGCGCTGGCAAGTTATCATTTGCATTATCTTCGCATAACACCAGAGCAACAAACAACATCTCCAATGGCCCAGCAATTAGTATTAGATAACCATACTGAAATTAAACCGTGGCTATTTTAATTCTGCAGAATTCTTCTGTATGATAGCCTCATGACAATGATTAATGACCCGAATGTACTTTCTGTATCTGAATTTAGCCGCAATGTAAAACGTGTGCTGGAATATAATTTCCCTGCGGTATGGATTTCCGGGGAGATTTCAAATCTGGCCATGCCCCGCTCCGGGCATTGGTATTTTACACTGAAGGATGATCAGAGCCAGGTGCGCTGTGCGATGTTTCGTCAGAGCAATCAGCGTCTCAATTTTGTGCCTGATGAAGGGATGCAGATTGTCATCAAGGCCCGGGTCAGTTTATATGAGGCTCGTGGTGATTTTCAACTCATTGTTGACAGTATGGAAGATGCTGGTGCAGGTGCGTTGCAGCGTGCTTTTGAACAATTAAAGCAAACATTACAGACGCAGGGTATTTTTGATTCTGAACATAAAAAACCCTTGCCTGAAATCCCCCGCTGTGTGGGTATTATCACTTCCCCTACCGGAGCAGCCCTGCACGATATTCTCAATGTACTTAAACGGCGTTTCCCTGCTTTACCGGTTATTATCTACCCGGCTCAGGTACAGGGCAATGACGCACCTGAGCAATTACTGCATGCATTACATCAGGCACAGGAACAAGCTTTATGTGATGTATTGATCATAGGCCGCGGCGGTGGTTCTATTGAAGATCTCTGGGCATTTAATAATGAACAGCTGGCCCTGGCTATTTATGCCTGTCAGATTCCGGTGATCAGCTCTGTCGGCCATGAGGTCGATTTTACGATTTGTGATTTTGTGGCTGATGTCCGAGCGGCAACTCCCTCAGCCGCGGCTGAACTCGCCAGCCCGGATCAGGATGAATGGCTCAATTGGCTTCAGGGGGTTGAAAAACAATTAGGCAATCTGATTGAGCGCTATTTATCCTCCCTGCAGCAGCGATTACAGTGGCAATATAAACAGCTTAAACATCCCGGCCGTTATCTGGATGAGGTTGCACAACGCATTGATGAATTGTCAGCCCGAATGGAACAACGTGTGCATTTTCAATTACAGCTACGTCAGGAACAAAGCCTTACTCTGGAAGCACGTTTGCAGCAGCATTCGCCGATGCATCAGTTAACTCAACAGCAAACCCGATTAAATTATCTGCAACAGCGGCTTAAGCAAAGTCTGATCCCTTATTTTGAGCACACCCAGCAACAAATTGCTTCTCTGGCGCGTGAGATGGATGCCTTCAGTCCCCTGGCAACACTGGGACGTGGCTATAGTCTGGTTAAAGATGAACAGGGTAAACTGATTAAATCTGCTACACAATTAACAGACGACCAGCAGGTCACCGTTCATTTTGCTCATGATCAGGCATTGATGACGGTTAATAAAAAATAACACTCCCTGATATGTTTTTCTGTTTTCTTGAAAATGCCACTATTTGCCACTTTTTTATTAAAGACATCTTAATGTACTAATATTCTAAATTTTCTACACCCCTTGTCCTGTTTGGCTTTGCTGAAAGTCCATAATTTTTGTAATAAAAAAGTGTTTTTTTTTTACAAAAGTACTTGACCTTCTCTCTTGAAAAAACTACGATTTGCACATCAAAACACAACATGTTGTGCTTTATAAATTTAAAGACACAATATACTCGCTAAGCTCTGATTACTACCGAAACACAAAAGTTTTCAGGGGCTTAGCGAATACTTTTTTCTTATCACTTTAAATTTGAGTGATTAAAGTGCTTGCAAAATAGCACGTTATCCGCCCTGTTTTCACATATCAAGGGCGGCTGAAACGTATTTTTATTATTTTGCCAAATCATCAACATTTAATTTTACCAGTCACATTGACAACCGGGGAGATCTTAAAGGAATGACCGCTCAATTACATGCGATACCTAATACGATTACAGAAATATCATTGCAGGATGCTTCCCTGGATATCTGGGACATTAAGTATCGTTTAAAAACAAAAGATGGTGATATCGTTGATACGAGCATTGATGATACTTACCAGCGGGTTGCCCAAGCTTTAGCAGATGTCGAAACCGGTAAAAAAAATCAGGAGCGCTATTATAAAGAGTTTTTGTGGGCTTTACGTCAGGGCGTGATTCCTGCTGGCCGCATTATTTCAAACGCCGGCGCACAGGCACATAAACCTGCTACATCGACCATTAACTGTACCGTTTCAGGTGCGATTAAAGATTCGATGGATGATATTCTGGGCAAGGTACATGAAGCCGGTCTGACACTTAAAGCAGGTTGCGGTATTGGCTATGAGTTCTCCACTTTGCGCCCTAAAGATGCCTATGTATCCGGTGCCGGTGCTTATACTTCAGGCCCGCTTTCCTTTATGGATATATATGACAAAATGTGCTTCACAGTCTCATCTGCAGGTGGTCGCCGTGGTGCTCAAATGGCGACCTTTGATATTGGTCACCCTGATGTCATTGATTTTATTCGTGCCAAGCGTGAAGACGGGCGTTTACGTCAGTTTAATTTATCCTTATTAATCACCACTGAATTTGTTGAAGCGGTTAAAAATGAAGCACCCTGGCCGCTGTCTTTTCCTGTGACTGAAAAAGAAGCCGAACAGGATGAACTGGATTTAAACAATTCAGAGCAGATCATCTGGCGTGATTTACCCAATAAAGAAGGTTATATCATTAATAATGATGGTGAGGTTGCCTGTCGTATTACCCGCACCATACAAGCACGTCGTTTGTGGGATATTATCATGTCCTCCACTTACGATTATGCAGAACCCGGTTTTATTCTTATTGATAAAGTCAATGAAATGAATAACAACTGGTTTTGTGAAAATATTCGTGCCACTAACCCTTGTGGTGAACAGCCATTACCACCTTATGGCAGTTGTTTATTGGGCTCCATCAATCTGACTCGTTTTGTCAATAAGCCCTTTACCAGTGAAGCATCTTTTGACTGGGACAACTATCGTAAAACGGTGCAAATATTTACCCGCATGTTAGACAATGTGGTTGAAATCAATGGCCTGCCTCTGGCTCAGCAGCGTGAAGAGATTACTAATAAGCGTCGTCATGGTATGGGCTACTTAGGTCTGGGTTCTTCCTGTACGATGATGGGAATGAAATATGGTGATAAAAATTCACTGGAGTTTACCGAAGAAGTCACCAAAGTGATGGCTGTTGAGGGTTGGAAAGCAGGTCTGGATCTGGCTAAAGAAAAAGGGCCTGCCAAGATTATGGATCAAATGTTTACTGTGACGGGTGAAATGCTGCATAAACGCCCGGAAATGCTCAACGATGGTTTTAAAGATGGTGACAAGATACCTGGTAAGATTTTACATGCTAAATACAGCCGTTATATGCAGCAGCTGGCTAAAGCAGAACCGGAATTAGTCAAAGAGCTGGCAGAAACAGGCGCTCGTTTTACTCACCACAGTTCTATCGCACCAACAGGCACAATATCATTATCGTTAGCTAATAACGCCAGTAATGGCATTGAACCAAGCTTTGCTCATCATTATGCTCGTAATGTGATTCGTGAAGGCAAAAAGACCAAAGAAAAAGTCGATGTATTTTCTTTTGAACTATTAGCCTACCGAGAAATGATTAATAGCAACGCAATGCCTTATTCTGAGAAAGAAGATGAACAGCTGCCGGATTATTTTATTACTGCTGACAGTATTTCACCTAAAGAACATGTTGATGTTCAGGCTGCTGCGCAAAAATGGATTGATTCATCAATATCCAAAACAGCCAATGTGCCCACTGATTATCCTTACGAAGATTTCAAGGATATTTACGAATATGCTTATGATAAAGGGCTTAAGGGTTGTACCACATTCCGTTTTAATCCTGAAGCCTTCCAGGGTGTACTCGTTAAAGAAGCCGATCTTGAGAACACCACTTATCAGTTTACTTTAGATGATGGTAAAACAGTCGAACTCAAAGGTAATGAAGAAGTTGAATATGATGGCGAAACCCATACGGCAGCCAATCTGTTTGACGCACTTAAAGAAGGTTACTACGGAAAATTTTAGAAATAAATTTTAACACGTCATTTAAGTGATACGGTTATCATCTATAGCGCAGGTATAAAAAAGGTTTATGAACATGGCAATTAAAATAGACAGTAAAATTGTTGGCTACAAAGTGCTGACAGACGAAGAAAAACATGAAGAGACTCTGACAGAATCAAGTAATGATGCTCAGATTAATGATGTTGAAAGTATGCATGAAAATCTGGAGCGTCCGGAGATGCTGCTTGGCTCTACCTATAAAATAAAAACACCTCAGTCAGAACATGCACTCTATATCACAATCAATGATATGATCCTGAATATGGGCACAGAGCATGAAGAACGCCGTCCTTATGAGGTCTTCATTAACTCTAAAAACATGGAACACTTTCAGTGGGTACTGGCACTAACCCGAGTCATTTCTGCCGTATTCCGTAAAGGCGGTGATGCCTGCTTCCTGGTTGAAGAGCTAAAAGCGGTGTTTGATCCCAAGGGTGGTTATTTTAAGAAAGGCGGCATTTTTATGCCCTCTTTAGTGGCTGAAATCGGCTGTGCTATTGAATCTCATATGAAATTCATTGGTATGCTTAAAGAAAACGAGCTGGATGAACACCAGAAAAAATTAATCAATGCTAAACGCAAAGAGTTTGAAGAAAAAAATAAGGCTAACACAGAAAGCATTGAAGAGGATGAAACCAGCAGTTTTCCGGAAAAAGCCCAACTTTGTACAAAGTGTCAGACCAAAGCATTGGTTCTGATGGATGGCTGCATGACGTGCCTTAATTGCGGCGATAGCAAGTGTGGTTAGTCTCTAGGTTTAATGACTTAATTTAGCACTTTAACAACAAAATGCCCGGTCACTATTATCGGTAATAGTGACCGGGCATTTTGAGTATTTACCACCGTTTTATACTAATGATACCCAGATGAGTGTCACTAACGTAATCAAAGAAATCAGGCCAATTGCCGCTGCGGTACAATTGATGCAGATTTTTCCTAAAATACTCATAATAAGTCCCCACTTAAAATTAATTTATAAAAATTTAAAACTATAAACTGATTGTTATTTTTTTCAGTTTTTTGAATCTTAACAGGACAGATACCTTATATTCAATAGGGTTATTACTATTTTTTTAAATTATTTTTAATTAAAAGTTCATTCTAATATGTTGATTTTCTTATAAAGAATCAATTTAAATTGGAAAAAAATTCAATCTCAGGCATCAATAATTGAGTTCCACATCAGGCGTGAGGACATTTCAAAGTGCTCTTCCAGTTCGTATGTTTTAGGTCTGAGCAGTTGCTTGGTCAGATTAAGAGTGGAAGCACCCGGCACCTTATAGAATTCTTCTAATTTTGCCATGCAGCTTGCTTTGAGCTGATCTTTATCCGTCAGTTCACTCACCAGACATAGCTCTTTTGCTTCATCAGCCAGAATTGTTCTGCCTCCCATGAGAATTTCCATCGTCTTGGTGGCACCCAACTGACGCTTCATAAAGAAAGACACTGCACCCGCAGGTACAACACCCAGCTCTAAAGCAGGAAATTCAATACTCAAGCGACCACTTGCAATACGATAATCACAGGCTAAAAACCAACCAAAAGAATCAATAGCAACCTGACCATGAAGACCCACAACACTGGGTTTGGAAAACTCATTAATGGCTAAGGTGAGACGCTTTACTGAATTACCATAACGAGTCACACCCATTTCTTTTTGTACATAGCCTGACTTGTCCTGGATTGACTTGATAAACTCCTGAGTCATTGCAACACGTTCATATTCAGAGGCATGTAAGGTCAACAGACCTTTAATATTATTATCAACTTCTATCGCATTCAAGCACTCTAACAATTCATGCATTTTAGATGCATTCATTGCCATAATAAAAGATTCTGATTTAAAACAAATAACCGCTGTCTGTCCTTCATAGGTACAGGAAAACACATCACTATCGTAATTACTATAATCATTCATAAATCAAACCCACTTTATATATTATTTGTTATTGGCTTGTATCGCTTATGCTTCCTGCATAAGGACATTTTGAATCAATCCTTATTTTGACCCAAGCACAGGAAATTCACAAGTTTAAACGAAAGATGTATGGTGTTTATTTGTGTAAGGCTGGTACAAAGATCAGGAATATTGAGATTTTATCGAATTTGACTAAAAAGAGAGGTGATTTTTTACAGGGTGGGCACAGATTGCCCACCTTATTTTCTTATATTTAATCGAGTTTTTACCAGGCGATATTTTCAATTTCAAGATACATGCTATTAATATGTTTACCGAAATTGGTGTCAAAACCATGCCATTGCTGATAATCAGCAAACTGAGCAATGACTTTTTCTTTGATTTCAAAATCCTGCAATTCATCATCAAAACCAATCTGAACGACTTCCTGCACTTTTATAAGATAACCTAAAAAGGGTTTAATGGCGGTATCACTTTTTCCTGTGCGGCCATGACCAGGAACATAAGTATCCATCTTTAATTCAGTGGCGTATTCAAGCGCTTTAATATTACCCAGCATACTGGCACTGCCGTCAAAGCGCCCCATACGCTTATAAAAACTATTATCACCAAGAAATAGTGTTTTGCTTTGTACATGTTCAATCATAATATCAGTGTTAGTATGTGCCGGTATCATAGAATGTACTCTGAAGGTTTGTCCATCTACTTCAATCTCTGCTCCCTGATTGACTGATAATTCAGGTGCAACCACTTTCGTGCCTTTGGTTTTCCCTTCAGTCAGACGCAGCATCATATCAACCCAGATAAGGCCCTGTTCACCGTTAGCCTGTTTAATCATATCTGGATGACCATAGATTTTAGCATCCGGATATTTTTCTTTAATCGCCTGATTCCCTAACCAGTGATCACCGTGTATATGCGTATTAAAAACAGCTAAAACCGGTTTATTTGAAACCTTTTTTATTTCATTAAGAACCTGCTGCCCCACCTGGTAAGCAGAACCAGGATCAATCACAATGAGCCCATTACCTGAAACAATAAGACCTGGATTATTCATAAACCCCTGATTTTCAGCACTTGGCTCGGATAGTGGACCATGCATCACGTAAACATTTTCATTTACTTTTTCAAATTGAAACGTACCCGCTTTCCCTAAATCCCAGGCATAAGCTGATACTGAGACCATAAGAAAAAAACTTATCATTAAACTTATTTTAAAACCATCATATTTTTGCATTCTTTTACCTATTTTATCTATTTCCCCCATCCATTAGGGTAAAGATACACCATTTTTACAAAAGACAATCAAGAGATATCTTTTATTTAATTAATCAACACATTTGCGATATGAGTATAAAGTAGATTACAATAATAACCAAGCAAATTAGTGCAGTATTAATTTGATCACGTTTAACTAGTGTCCATCCGTAAATAGCCTTTTTTTAGCATTCAACTAAAAAAAAGGCCATACAAAATCATATTCAGCTTTCTTAAAATTTA
>JAHXHI010000168.1 GCA_025656775.1 gamma proteobacterium symbiont of Bathyaustriella thionipta | reverse complement strand
AACCCGCTGAATAAATGCAATAAAATAAGCTGAAATTACCCATTAAATAAGTTGAACAAAAGCCCATCAAATAGCGTGATTACACTCACCGTGTAATTCTAAAACAACGGCATTACTATCCGAGCTTATTAATTTAACACCTTTATAGGTTTGCCCTTTTTTTAAAATTTTTTGACTACCATCAACCACTATCATCGCTTTATCTGTGAATAAGGCCATTACTTTAATTTTATGGCTGGCAAAACTATTTAACGCAGGAAGCAAAAGCATTGGAACCATCAGGCTCATTACCATTAATTTTATTTGTGTTTGTCTTAATAATAGTTTCATGCATGTACCCTTTAATAAAATTTAACAATCAGGAACAAACAAATCCAAGCATAAATTCCAGCTAAAACATCATCGATCATAATGCCGAACCCACCTTCCACATGCTTGTCTAAATAACGGATTGGCCAAGGTTTTACTATATCGAAAAAGCGAAACAAAATAAATCCGATCAGTACCCATTTCCAGTCAAAAGGAATTAAAAACATGGTGATCCAGAAACCGACAAATTCATCCCAGACAATGCCTGAAAAATCATGTACTTTTAAGTCATCAGAGGTCGTTTGACAAATTCGAATACCCACAAAAAATGCGACAACGGTCATCATGCCATAAACAGACCATGGTAATTGTACTAACAATAAATAAAGTGGTATGGCCGCCAATGTGCCAAACGTCCCCGGTGCATATCTGGCCAGCCCGGAGCCAAAACCGAAAGCTAAGAAATGCCAGGGATTACTCCAGACCTGATGACGAGATCGTATACTGTTTTTATCCAAAATGATCGTAACCCTTTGCGTTAATTTTATATTCCCGGCCATTTGCTGCAACCAGACGTAAACCTTTTTCAGCCGTTATTTGTCCTATGGCAACAAAGTGAGGAAACTCCAGCTTAATTCGGGACCAGTCTTTTTTTGCCAGTGTAAAACACAACTCATAGTCATCACCGCCTGCCAGCGCTTTTTCCCAGGCCTGTTGTTTATCCAGACAAGATAAAGCACTGGCTAATGGTACTTGCTCTACTTGTAATTGCGCACCCACATGGCTTGCTTTTAAAATATGACCCAGATCGGATAATAAACCATCTGATAGATCCAATGCAGAGTGAGCCACTGCTTGTAAACTCAAGCCTTCTTTGATTCGAGGCTGTGGATAGTTCAGTGCCTGAACGGCCTGTTGTTTATCATTATCACTCAGCTCACTATATTGCACTGAGTTTCGCTCAAGAACAATATCTAAGCCCACGGCAGCGGCGCCTAAGGCTCCTGTCACTACAATAATATCACCCACTTGAGCACCGGAACGTTTTAAGCCTTCCCCCTGCTCAAGATAACCACAAACCTGAATAGTGACTGACAAGGAGCCATGTGTGGTATCACCGCCAATTAATTGAATATTATGCTGTGCAGCAAGCGCAAATAAAGACTGCGAAAAGAGATTGAGCCATTGTTCACGAAACGCATCGTCCCATTCATCATCACCGGGCAGAGTCAAACTCAGGGTAAACCAGGCAGGCTCAGCGCCCATGGCAGCCAGGTCACTTAAATTAACCGCGAGTGACTTATAGGCAATTGCATCTGCTGAAGTATTATGGGGAAAGTGTATACCACTATTAAGGGTATCTATTGAAAAAGCTAAATGAGACTGGTCTTTAGGGGAAACGATGGCACAATCATCTCCAATACCTAAAATCAGATCAGAACGCTCTACTTGATCCGGCTCAGAAAAATAGGATTGAATAAGTTGAAATTCTGAACCTGCCATAATTTTTATTAACGATTACCCGTTGCTTATTTTTTCCGGGATTTTTTTCGATGCGGCGCCTTTATTTCAGGCTGACGTAATTTATCGGCAACTTTATCCATGATGCCATTAATAAATTTGTGACCATCTTCGGCACCAAATACTTTGGCACACTCAACTGACTCGTTGATTGCAACACGATAAGGGATATCAGGACGTTGTTCTAACTCAAACACACCTATTAATAAAATTGCCTGCTCTACGGGATCAACACTATTAAATGAACGGCTTAAAAATTTTTCCATTTGATCGACCAAAGCCATTTTATGAGCCGCTACAAAGTGCAGAATTTCCTGAAAGTAAGACACATCAGCATCTTCCATATCATGCTCACTGATGAAGTGAACCTCAATATCCGAGACACTCTGTTCCGTCAATAACCAGGAATAAAGTGCCTGGACTGCAAACTGTCGTGATTTAGTTCGATTTTTCACTGCAATACCCTACGCCTGTAAACTAAGCAAAGTTTTTCAAAACATTAACCATTTCTATGGCTGATAATGCGGCTTCTGTGCCTTTATTGCCCATTTTTGTACCAGAACGCTCAATAGCCTGCTCAATGGTATCAACGGTTAATACACCAAAAGCAACAGGCAGGTCATAATCCATACACACTTGTGCCAGCCCTTTTGAATTTTCATTAGCAACAAAATCAAAATGTGGAGTACCCCCGCGAATGACGGCACCTAAAGCAATTATAGCATCATATTTCTTACTTGACGCCATGCGTTTGGCCGCCAGTGGAATTTCCACAGCACCGGGAACACGCAGAATCTCAATATCTTCTTCTTTGCCGCCGTGTCTTAAAATCGTGTCAACAGCACCATCAAGCAGCGGTTCAACAATAAAACTATTAAAGCGACTGATCACAATACCAAACTTGGCATTATCAACCTGCATTCCGCCTTCATATGTTTTTATATTCATTTTTTTTCCTTAATCTGTTTTTCTGGCGGTTTATGAGCCAGTATAATATTCAACGACTTCCAGACCAAAGCCAGATAAGCCATGTATTTTCTTGGGAGCAGACATTACTTTCATCTGTTTCACACCAATGGATTTTAAAATCTGTGCACCTAAACCATAGGTACGCAGGTCTTTGGTCTGCCCCTGATGAGAAGAAGTTTCACCCAGTTGTAATTTTTTGTAATGATCAATACGGTTTACCAGTTCACTGCTGGTTTCATGGCTGCGCAGAATAACAATGACACCACTGCCTTCTTTTTCCATTCTCTGCATGACATCATTGAGGGGCCAGCCGCAGTCATCCATTTGCGCATCAAGCATATCACACAGTGAATTTTCCATATGAACACGTACTAAAACCGGTTGCTCCGGATCAATTTTACCCTTAATCATAGCCAGATGAACCTGACCTGAAATCGCATCATGATAGGCTTCCAGTCGAAAATCACCCGCAGCACTCGGTAAATTACACTCGCTGACTTTTTCAACAGAGTGTTCGTTCTTTAAGCGATACTCAATCAGGTCAGCAATAGTGCCTATTTTAAGATTAAATTTGTCGGCAAAGACTTCTAAATCATCACGTCTTGCCATGGTGCCGTCTTCATTAAGAATTTCAACAATCACTGCTGATGCTTCTAGTCCTGCCAGTCTGGACAGGTCACAACCTGCTTCAGTATGACCCGCACGAGTTAATACACCGCCTGGCTGTGCTTCAAGCGGAAAGATATGTCCGGGTTGGACAATGTCTGCTGGTTGAGCATTTTCCGCGACTGCAGCCTGGATAGTCACCGCTCTGTCACCCGCTGAAATACCTGTTGTTACCCCTTCTGATGCTTCAATGGATACGGTAAAATTAGTGCCGTATTCTGCCTGGTTACTGTCAACCATCAGAGGGATCTGCAATTGTTTGCAGCGCTGCTGAATCAGGGTCAGGCAAATCAGACCGCGACCATTGGTGGCCATAAAATTCACATCTTCCGGTGTGACTTTACTGGCAGCCATTAATAAGTCACCCTCATTTTCACGGTCTTCATCATCAACAATAATAACCATTTTACCGTCACGGATATCTTCAAGTATTTCTTCAATCGAATTAAAATTTGCCATAATAGTTGTGTAATCTTTACTTTCGTTATCTTTAAGTTATAAAAAATGTAACACGTCAGTTACTCTAGTCGTTCTTTGAAACCTTTAGCTAAAAACAGTCTTTAGCGTGATAAAAAGCCATTCTCTGCCAATAAGGTCATTGTCACTCCCTGCTCAGGTGCTGCCTGTGCAGCCTTATCGCCTAATAGTAACCGCTCCAGATAGCGGGCAATAATGTCCACTTCAAGATTAACTTCATCACCCGCCTGAGCTGATGCTAAAGTGGTTTCATCCAATGTATGCGGCACGATATTTAACTCAAAAATCGCACCATTAAGTTCATTAATGGTTAAACTGATACCATTAACACAAATCGAGCCTTTGGCGGCAATATACTTTGCCAACTCATCAGGCGCCTTGATTTTAAAATGAATTGAGCGCCCGGCATGACTACGCTCAATAATTTTCCCCAGACCATCCACATGCCCGCTGACAATATGACCACCCAGATGAGTCGTCGGCAGCAGTGCTTTTTCAAGATTCACCCGACTGCCTACCTTAATCTGCTTAAAACTGGTTTTTGTCAGAGTCTCACCGGAAACATCTGCCCAGAAGCCATCGCCCGGCAATACCACAGCAGTCAGACAAACGCCATTGGTGGCAATACTGTCACCAATGGCCACATCAGACAGATCCAATGGGCCGGTTTTAATATAAAAACGACTATCCTGCCCTTTGGGTTCAATGGCTGCAATTTGACCTATTGCCTGAATAATACCGGTAAACATTGTTAGTGGTGTTCCTGCTTTATTTTTGCCGTAATACGATAATCCCGCCCTACCGCACGAATATCCTCTATGGATAAATTAATGCGTTCAGCCATTGAGTCCAGACCCGGAAGATTAAATAAGCCTCGTGCCTCACTGCCCATCAGGTGAGGAGCCATATAGATAATCAGCTCATCAACCAACCCCGCCTGCAGCATTGCCCCTGTCAGCGTAGCACCGGCTTCAAGCAGTACATCATTATACTGGCGCTGTACCAGTACTGACATAACTGCATCCAGAGATAAAGAAGGGGTTTGTAACGATGCTGCTAAAGGAGTTTGTGTCGCCAGCAGATGCACTTGCGCACCCCGCTCTTTCAGCCTGTCTATTTTCTCTTGTGCAGCATATTCCTCACCAGCCAGTATAATAGTCAGTCCTGGCAGACTGAGCATTTTTGCCTGTGTTGGCATATTAAGCTGTGTATCCAGAATGACACGCTCAGGCTGTCGTCTATTCTTGTTATGTACATCTGACAATGCTTGTGAACGCACATTCATTGACGGATCATCAGCGATTACAGTACCTATTCCCGTCAATATTGCTGAGCTTTCAGCCCGCAGGCGCTGCACATCTTCTCTGGCATCAGCCGCGGTGATCCATTGACTTTCACCATTAGCCATTGCTGTTCGGCCATCAAGACTCATGGCCATCTTACAGCGGATTCTGGGACGCTGTGTCTCCATACGCTGGATAAACCCCGGATTTAATGCTCTTGCTTCTGCCTCAAGCACACCACTGATGACCTCAATACCATTGTCCTGCAAACGATTAATGCCATTACCCGCCACCAGCGGATTAGGATCAATCATTGCCACCACCACCCGCTTTACACCCGCATCAATCAGCGCATTACTACAGGGTGGTGTTTTACCAAAATGACTGCATGGCTCCAGGGTGACATACGCCGTAGCTCCCTTTGCTGCAGCGCCCTGAACATTATCTGCGGATGAAATCTGTGCCAGAGCATTGACTTCTGCATGTCCCTGTCCGGCATACTGGTGCCAGCCCTGAGCAATAATCTGCTCATCACGCACCAGAAGACAGCCCACCCGTGGATTGGGATGAGTGGTATACCAGCCTTTTTTGGCCAGAGCAATGGCCTGAGCCATATAGTATTCATCAGTGAACATGTATTAAAACCAACACTTACGGTGCTTCAAGACGTTCAATTTCCTGACGAAACTCATCAATATCCTGAAAACTGCGATACACAGAAGCAAAACGTACGTAAGCCACCTGATCCAGTTTTTTTAATTCATCCATGACCCATTCACCCAGACGATTAGCAGGCACTTCTCTGTCACCTGTGGCACGCAGGTTGTATTTAATGTGATTAACCGCTTGTTCGATGGTTTCCATTGAGACAGGACGTTTCTCCAGAGCCTTGGACATGCCCTGAAGTAATTTTTGCTCATCAAAAGGAACTCGTGAGCCATCGCTTTTAATAATGCGCGGCATCACCAGCTCAGCCGTTTCAAAGGTTGTAAAACGTTCGGCACAGGTCAAACATTCTCGTCTGCGACGCACTGAGTCCCCTTCATTGGCTAAACGGGAATCAATAACCTTGGTATCCGGTGCATTACAAAATGGACAACGCATAGACTAATTACCTACAGAGCCTGAAAGCAGCTTATGCATACACAGGAAAACGCTTACACAAATCAAGCACTTTTTGTTTTACCTGAATAACACTTTCCATAGTGTGCATATTTTCAACCACTCTGTCCGCTTCATCCATTTCACATAATTCATCCAGAACATCACAAATCCAGCCTGCTAACTCTGAACTTTCCTGCTCTTTAAAGCCGCGTGTTGTAATAGCAGGAGAACCGATACGCAGACCACTGGTCACAAAGGGTGACTGCGGATCATTAGGTACTGAATTTTTATTTACCGTAATATTGGCCAGACCCAGAGCTGCATCTGCCGCTTTACCGGTCAGTTCGCGACTGATCAGGCTGACCAGAAATAAGTGATTGTCTGTACCGCCTGATACCACATCATAGCCGCGATCTAAAAAGACAGTTGCCATGGCACGGGCATTTTCCACAACTTGTTTTTGGTAGGCTTTATAGTCATCTTCCATGGCTTCTTTAAAAGCAACGGCTTTACCGGCAATCACATGCATCAATGGGCCGCCCTGAGTACCGGGGAAGATCATTGAGTTTAATTTCTTTTCAATTTCCGGATTGGATTTTGCCAGAATAATACCGCCGCGAGGTCCACGCAGTGTTTTGTGTGTAGTGGAGGTTGTCACATCAGCAATTTGTACCGGACTTGGGTAAACGCCTGCAGCAATTAAGCCAGCAACGTGTGCCATATCAACCATAAGATAAGCACCTACTTCATCAGCAATATCACGAAAACGCTGCCAGTCCATCACGCGGGAATAAGCACTGAAGCCGGCAATAATCATTTTTGGTTTATGTTCTTTGGCCAGACGCTCAACTTCGTCATAATCAACTTCACCCGTTGCTTCATTCAAACCATATTGAACCGCATTGAATAATTTACCGGAGAAACTCACTTTTGAACCATGAGTCAGGTGACCACCATGAGCCAGACTCATACCCAACACGGTATCTCCGGCATTGAGCAAGGCAAAGTAAACGGCTGCATTAGCCTGTGAACCTGAATGAGGCTGTACATTAGCATAATCAGCAGCAAATAATTCTTTGGCACGGTCAATAGCCAGCTGCTCAGCAATATCAACATTTTCACAGCCGCCATAATAACGTTTAGCCGGATAGCCTTCTGCGTATTTATTTGTCAATACAGAACCCTGAGCCTGCATCACTCGGGGGCTGGTATAATTTTCTGAGGCAATCAGTTCTATATGTTCTTCCTGACGTATTTCCTCATGTTGCATTGCATTCCAGAGTTCATCATCATAGCCAGCAATTGTCATATCTTTCGTAAACATGAGGATTCCTTATAAAAATAGGTTAAAATAAAATTTAAAATTATTCGTAAATAGTTCAGCAAACCAGTTAGTAACGCTGAGCTTCGGGATCATACCCTATATTAAATAAAAATTCATGCATTGGAGAACTGAATTACCCATGAATTCACCGCTTACACAAAAGAATCAGGTTGCCAAAGCCTCTGTAATTGATTATTTAAAAACCTGGCCTCTTTTTTTACTGCCCAAACACTTTTTATCGTCATTAATTCACCGTTTTATGCGTATTAAACAACCGGAGGTTAAAAATCTGCAAATTAGTCAGTTTATCAAGCTGTTCAATGTCAATATGAGTGAGGCCCGGCAGGAAAACAGCACTGACTTTATTGATTTTAACCATTTTTTTACGCGTGAATTAAAAGCAGACGTACGTATTGATAACACCAGTAAAGATGAGTTGTGCTGTCCGGTTGACGGGGCTGTCAGTGAATTGGGTACTATTGCAGATAAACAGTTGATTCAGGCAAAAGGCCATTATTTTAATTTGAATGACCTTTTAGCAGGTGATGACATACTCACAGACACCTTCCGTGATGGAAAATTTGCCACCATTTATCTCTCACCCCGGGATTACCACCGCATTCATATGCCCATTGATGGTCAATTAACACAGATGTTACATGTACCCGGTGATTTATTTGGCGTTAATAAAGCATCTGTAAAAACAATTCCACGTTTATTTGCCCGCAATGAACGTGTTATTTCTCTATTTGATACACCTGCAGGCCCTATGGCATTAATTCAGGTAGGTGCTATTTTCGTTTCCAGTATTGAAACCGTCTGGCAGGGAGTCGTGACGCCACCACGTCGCAAACTGGTACAAAGCTGGCAATATGAAAATGAACATAAACTCAGTAAAGCCCAGGAAATGGGACGTTTCAATATGGGTTCAACCGTTGTTTTATTGTTTGCTAAAGATGCAATTGAATGGGACCCACAATTACACGCAGAGAAACCCGTACAGATGGGGCAACTACTTGGTAAGATTACCTAAGGGTAAGCTGTACTGGTGTCATATTCGAACTGACAATATGCTGGTTTTTAACCTTTGGCACTCAATTAAGACTGAACAATTGTTATTTGAGTAATAAGATCCAATTATTGTGATTTTCTTAATATCCCGAAAATAAAAAGTAAAATTACCGCACCAGCAGTTGAGGTGAAAATTGCTCCCACTAAGCCTTTGCCCACTGAGAAACCGATTAAGCCAAACAGGTAACTGCCGACAAAAGCGCCGGCAATGCCAACCAGAGCATTGACAATAAAGCCCATTCCACGACCTTTCATAATCAGTCCTGCAAGCCATCCAGCTATTGCACCAATCAGTATCGTCGCTATAATGCCTTCACTTTCCATTAATATCTCCTTAACTTATTTTAGCCCAGCTTTTTCAGCCAATGATTTAGTGTTGATACCAATAATTGAATAAAGAGGGCATTTTCCAATAATCCCGGTCACAATCAGAATAACACCTATCCAGCCAATTGGGTTTTGTAAGGCATAAAAAACATTGCCGATCAGGATAATACCGACAACAACACGAATAATACGGTCGATTTTTCCAACATTATTTTTAAAAAGCTCCATTCTCTTTCTCCAGAGTTAGAAAAACAAGAAGATTGTAATAAAATAAACCAACCAACATAATAACGATAGAGTTGTCTTTTTTGAACGAGGTGGTTTTATTGTTCATCGTGTATAAGATATATTAGGACCTTATCACAGTACTAACTAAATATATGCCCTAGAATTTCTATCGATTTCTCTAATGTTTTAATTTTTCATATTATTATATGGTGAATACCATTCATAACAATAAATTGAGCAATTTCTTCTGTCCTGAAAGTCAAAATACAGTAATAAACAGGTTAACATACTCAATTTTTCAGGAGACATTTTAAACAGGAAATATTGCTTCTGAATGTAAGATGGTTACTGCCTTATCCTTTATAATTTCAACTTGTTAATACAAATAATAATATAAATTAAAAAAATATCAGGGAGATAATATGAATTATTTTAAACTTATCACCATTTTATTAACTATATTAGCTATCAGCAGTGCCTTTGCCAGTAATCCTGTATAGTGGACCCCACTGTCAAGACAACACAATTAAAAAATAAGATATATAATATCCATCATCATTTCTGCTGTCATGCAGCCAGTTTT
>JAHXHI010000074.1 GCA_025656775.1 gamma proteobacterium symbiont of Bathyaustriella thionipta | reverse complement strand
CCTGAACTGACATGATTTATTCCTGTTCAAATAACAATAATAGATCAAATGCATGGGCTCTTGTCAAGATAAATTAAGCGCGATCGCCCTATATAAACTAATATAAGTCAATGTTAAAGTGATAACAGTATGCTATCATCTATTAAATTAATCATTTTAGGAGGCTTCAATTAATGACTGAAACTGCATTATCATTAGAAGATTTAATCAAACAAAATGAACAACTGATTAAAGAAAATACCGCTTTAAAAAAAGGCAATTCTAAAGCTGTTAAAAAATTTAAATTAGAACAATCATTAAAGCCGTATCAAGCTGAACTGATTCAAATGCAAAAGTATCTGGAAGATACCGGGAAGCGTATGATCATTTTATTTGAAGGGCGTGATGCTTCTGGAAAAGGTGGTACTATTCGTCGTGTAACACGTTATATGAATGAAAAACACTACCGTATTGTTGCTTTAGGTAAACCCACTGAAGAACAAAAAACACAATGGTTTTTTCAAAAATACA
This sequence comes from gamma proteobacterium symbiont of Bathyaustriella thionipta, assembly GCA_025656775.1. Classification (GTDB taxonomy): domain Bacteria; phylum Pseudomonadota; class Gammaproteobacteria; order GRL18; family GRL18; genus GRL18. The sequence continues at coordinate 9,435 of JAHXHI010000074.1, read as the reverse complement.
TTCGACAACTGCCTTGTGGTGGTGAAGTTGTATTATTTGATCGAAGTTGGTATAACCGCGCAATGGTTGAGCCTGTTTTTGGCTTTTGTTCAGAAACTGAATATAAGAACTTCATGAAAGGTGTTATTGGTTTTGAAAAAGATCTGGTAAGACAGGGTACTATTTTGGTTAAACTGTATTTTAGTGTCACCAAAGAAGAGCAGGATAGACGTTTTAATCGTCGCAAAACGGATCCTTTAAGACAATGGAAATTGTCAGAAGTGGATGTGCAGGCACAGGAACGTTGGGATGATTTTACCAATGTTAAATATGAAATGTTGAGAAAAACACATACATCTTCCGCGCCCTGGACCATTATTCGTTCAAACGATAAATATCAGGCTCGACTGAATGCGATGAAAACCATACTTAATAGTGCGCCTTATGAACGACTGGATACTAATCTTGATTTTGTTCCTAATAGTAAAGTTGTTTATTCCGGTGCTCATGAAATTGAGATTATGGAAGCTCAAAGACTACGCCAAGGTCGATTTGTTTCTTAACATAACTCAATAATCACTCGGGTGAATCGTATAAAATCATAAAAGATTCACCCTCACCCTACTTATCACAAAAGCAAAAATAGTATACAATTTACTAAGCTTTCATAATATTAGTTCCCCCATAATTTCATACAGGCTCACCTTTGAAAAATAAGTCTATTAGTTATTTTATTACATTAAGTATCTTATATTTATTACCTTTTACTCTGCATGCATCAGAGTTAACCGTATTAATTAATGAGAATAGCTCTTTGAAAGGTCAGTTTGTTCAGGGTGGCATTGTCATTGGTAAAACAACGCCAGGTAGTAAAGTTAAATTTGATAAGAAAAATATTCGTGTTTCACCTGAAGGTGACTTTATCATTGGTTTTAACCGTGATGAACCTGCAAAAGTTAATCTTAGTGTGATGACATCAGAAGGAAAGAAAATCAGCAAAGTGCTCAGTGTAAAGAAAAGAAAATATAATATTCAACGTATTGATGGATTGCCAAAGTCGAAAGTCTCACCTCGAAAACCAGAAGTTCTGGCACGAATAAAAAAAGAGGGGGCTCAAGCAGCTAACGCAAGAAAACGAGATGATGAGCGTCAAGATTATCTGGAAACGTTTATTTGGCCCACTATTGGGCGAATAAGTGGTGTATATGGCAGTCAGCGTGTACTGAATGGCCAACCAAGACGACCACATTTTGGTGTTGATGTGGCAGCACCAACGGGAACTAATGTGGTGGCTCCTGCTTCGGGTGTGATTACTTTGGCACATCAGGATATGTTTTTTTCAGGCGGAACAATTATTCTGGATCATGGCCATGGACTTTCTTCTACTTTTTTACATCTAAGCAAGTTATTAATCAAGCAAGGGGATGTGGTTAAACAGGGAGACTTAATTGCACAAGTGGGTGCTACGGGACGTGTCACTGGCGCACACCTTGACTGGCGAATGAACTTATTTAAACGTCGTCTTGATCCACAATTGCTCGTACCCTCAATGGAATCAGTTGTTAATCCTGATAAAAAGAATTAATAAATATGAATAATTATTTGAAAATACACATTTTATTCTTCTTTTTTATTTTACCATCCTGGGCTTATTCGGCAAAAATTGAAGTATTTGTTTCTATATTGCCACAGCAATACCTGGTGGAAAGAATTGGCGGAGAGCAGGTTAATGTCAGTGTGATGGTGAAACCAGGTCAATCTCCGGCAACCTTTGAGCCCTCACCAAAAGTGATGTCTGTTTATTCAAAATCAGATGTTTACTTCACAATAGGAATGCCCTTTGAACAGGTATGGATAAATCGTGTTGCGTCACTGAACAGTAATGTTTCTATTGTGCAAACTCAACCAGATGAAAACGATACAGGCAGTCAAAAAGATCATGTATTATTACCAGGTCATCATCATTCTTTTGATCCCCATACCTGGCTTTCACCAGTTTTTCTGCTGGAACAGGCAAAAATAATAGCTGTAGAATTAACTCGATTATCACCTGAAAATAAAGATTATTATTATAACAATTACAATAAATTATCTTTTGAAGTTAATGTTTTAAATGAAGAGCTGTTAGTGCTTTTTAAAGAAAATAATAAAACAAACTTTGTTACTTTTCACCCGGCATTTTCATATTTTGCAAGGCAATATGGACTGACACAAGTTGCAATTGAGGTTGAAGGCAAAGAACCGTCAGCAAAACAAATAGCACAGGTGATTAATCGTATTAAAAACAAAAATGTAAAATATATACTCATAGAGAAACAATTCAATAAAGTCATACCTCAGACAATTGCCCACTCAGTGGGTGCTCAATTACTGATTATTGATCCGCTTGCACTGGATTATCTGCCCAATATGAGAGATATTGCTGAAAAAATTAACAGGGCGCTTTTTTAATGGGCTTTTGTGATTAACACTATGACTAAAACGGCGATTGAAATTACCGATCTTAATTTTTCTTTTGAGAACTTAGCTATTCTTGAAAATATTAATATGAGCATCGAACAAGGTGATTTTGCTGGTTTGGTCGGGCCAAATGGTGGCGGTAAAACAACCTTACTGAAATTAATCCTTGGCTTGTATAAACCCCAATCGGGCAAGATAGCTATTTTTGGCGAACCATTAAAGAATCAGCGTAAAACAATTGGCTATGTACCTCAGTACGCTAATTTCAATAGTGATTTTCCAATTTCCGTCCAGGATACTGTGTTACAGGGACGACTCGGCATCAGTACCTGTTTTGGTCGTTATTGCCGGGAAGATAAAATTATTGCCCAAAAAGTAATGCAGGAGACAGAAATTCTCAATCTTGCCCACCGTTCAATTCAAACACTTTCAGGTGGACAAATGCAAAGAGTACTGGTTGCTCGGGCATTGGCTGCAGAACCTGAAATTATGCTTTTAGATGAACCCACCGCTAATATTGATCAACGTGCAGAAAAGGATATTTTTGATATATTTAAGGCGATTAATGAAAGAATGACAATATTGATAATTTCACATGATATTGGATTCGTGTCCGATTATATCAATAAAGTATTTTGCCTTAATAAAACCCTGGTTTGTCATGATTCTACACCGGTTACCAGTGATACAATTCATACGTTGTATGGTGGTCATGTCAATGAAATCCATCATCATCATTAACCACTTATAGGCCTAAAAAATCTTCATGTTGGAATTTTTTAATACCTTATCCTCACAGGCATTTTTACAAAATGCCTTACTTGGCGGAATTTTAGCCAGTATCGGCTGTGGCTTAACAGGTAGTTTTGTTGTCGTTAACCGTATTGGTTACATGGCAGGTGGAATCGCTCATTCAGTGTTAGGCGGCATGGGAATTGCCTATTATCTTGGACTCAACCCTTTTGCCGGAGCACTGATAGCGGCATTGCTTGCTGCCACTATAATAGGTGTCATTAAACTTAAATGGCAACATCAGGAGGATACCACTATTGGTGCTATTTGGGCAGTTGGAATGGCGATTGGCATTATATTTATAAGTAAATCATATGGTTATAATGCTAATTTAATGTCATTTCTATTTGGTAATATCCTCATAATTTCTGATGAGCAACTGTTTATTATGTTGTTGCTTGATATTATTACCATTATTTTTGTTGCTGTGTTTTATAAGCAGCTTGTGGCTATCTCATTTGATATTGAATTTGCTACTGTTCGCGGGATTAATGTTAATTTATTTTATTTGCTGCTCTTATGCCTGATAGCGATTACTGTTGTGCTGCTTATTCAGGTAGTCGGTCTTATTCTTGTTATTGCATTGTTGACCTTACCGGCTGCGATCGCTAAACAATATGTTCACTCTATTGGTATGATGATGCTGTTGGCTTCGGTATTTGGGGTGATTTTTACTTCGACGGGGCTCTTTGTATCCTATGAGCCTGATTTACCCGCAGGAGCGACGATTATTCTGATTTCAGGTCTTGCCTATTTTGTCTCAAGCTTTGTTAAATCTTTTTTTCGTTTTAAATAAATGCAAATAGACCACACTTTAGTCAATATACTTATTATCTCAGCAACGAGTTTCTTCTTAGGTATTATTTTATTCTGGTTGTTGTACCGAATAAAGTTAAACCGTCTACTTCAGGAAAATACTCAAACTCTGAATATTCAAAATGATTCCGAACGTAAAATTCTTGAACTTGAGCTGGAGAATCTAGAAAATGAGCTGGATCTCCTGCGTGAACAATTATCTGATAAAGAAGTTTTATTTCAAAAAAAACAGGATGAGCTTTCCAAGATGAATGAACTGAGAGCCATTTATGCGACACGGGCTGCTCAAATTAGTGATTATAAGGAAGCACTTGAAAAATCTTCTGTCGAATCTCAACAATTACGTGATGAAGCCTATCAGTATGAGAAGCAATTGTCTGAGGTTCAGATTAAATCGGAAGAAAAATTAAAAGCAGCACATGTTATTATTGAAAATCTTGAACAGTCAAAACAACAACTTCTGGAACAATTTGAATATCTGGGAAATAAAATTTTTTCTCAGAATTCCCAGGAATTGAAACAGGCGAACCATCAGGAAATATCTCATTTACTGAATCCCTTTAAAGATCAATTTACTGAATTTAAAAGAAAAGTTGAAGAACTTCATGAACTTGAGTCACGAGACAGAGTCTCGCTTGCCAATCAGGTGAATCAGCTTTCCACTTTGAATCAACAAATTAGTGAAGATACGATTAATCTGACCAGAGCGCTTAAAGGGGATGTAAAGTTTCAGGGTAACTGGGGAGAAATGGTATTAGAAAATCTTCTTGAGAGCAGTGGTTTGCGTAAGGAGCTTGAATATCAGATACAGCCCACTTATCGAGGCGAAGATAATCATTTATTACGTCCCGATGTGGTCATCAATTTACCTGATAATAAAACGGTCATCGTTGATTCAAAAGTCTCCCTGAAAAGTTATGCCCAATATGTAGCCTCTATTGATAAAAAGGAACAAAAATCAGCACTCAAAAATCATGTTCAATCTTTAAAAAATCATATTAAAATCCTTTCAGATAAAGACTATTCTGCCATTAGTGAGTTACATTCTCTAGATTTTGTCCTGCTCTTTGTCCCCATAGAACAAGCATTAATGCTGGCAATAAATGAAGAGCCTGATATGGTTTTTTCAGCGTTTCAAAAAAGAATTATCCTGGTGAGTACGACCACACTATTAGCGACAGTGCGAACTATTGAAAATTTCTGGCGTTATGATAAACAGCAATCAAATGCCGAAGAAATTGCTAAACGAGCAGGGGATATGTTAGATAAATTTTCATTGTTTGTGGAAGAACTCGAAACGATTGGTATCCAGCTTGATAGAGCTAAAAGCAGTTATAATACCGCTCATAATCGTCTTATTAGTGGTAATGGCAACCTTATTTCCAGAGCTAAAGTCATTCAGGAACTGGGTGTAAAAGGTAAAAAAGAGTTATGAATTGTGAATCGTGTTTTATTGATAAAAGCGATGTAATCATGCTATGAATTCTCAATTTATGACACCTTTTGGTGATTTCACTCTTAAACGTGTGCCAGACAGTGATAAAAACTTATTTGCCTGGAATTCAGCTGATCACTATATGCTTAACCATTTATTTGACCTGTTTCAATCAGGTGAAATCGATCTCAATAAAAAAAAGATTCTAATTGTTAATGATGCCTTTGGTGCATTGAGTGTTCCTTTGGCACAATTTTCGTGTGATTCTTATGGCGACTCTTTTATTAGCCATGAAGCAATTATCCGGAATATGAAACGATGTTGTCCTGAGAATCTTGATAAAATTACTTTGATAAAAAGTACTGAGCAACTCAAATGTAAATACGATGTTGTTCTTTTTAAAGAAGTAAAAAATCAGGCGTTTTTTCAAGATCAAATGCTTCAGATTACTCAGAAACTGAGTTCCAGGCCATTGATTATAGGTGGTGTTATGGCAAGGAATTTACAAAAAAATACAGTGAATCTGCTCAATAAGAGCATTGGTCTGACACAGCCCTCACTTGCCTGGAAAAAAGCCAGATTACTTTTAGTTAATTCTGATGTGACAGACTCTGATAAAGTAAAAGACAAATATTTTCAAGAGTATAATAAAGTAACAACGTATCAATTAGATAAAACTAATGAGACTATTTACAATCAGGCAAATGTATTTTCCAAAAATAAACTGGATATTGGTACTCGTTTTTTTTTACAGAATCTGCCAAATGAAAAAAGTTATAAAAATATAATTGATTTAGGCTGTGGTAATGGCGTGCTGTCTTTAAAAATTGCGAAAATTTATCCGGAGTCGACTATTACCTGTATTGATGAGTCTTATATGGCTGTTGCCTCAGCCAAAATGACTTTAGAAGCAAACCTGTCACCCGGTGATGCTGACATTAGTTATAAAGCAGCGAATGCATTAACAAATTACCCTCGTAATAGTACGGATCTTATTTTATGTAACCCCCCGTTTCATCAGCAATATGTGGTTGGGGATGCTATTGCCTGGCAAATGTTTAAGCAATCAGAAAAAACACTCGTTAAAGGGGGGGAATTATGGATTATAGGAAATCGGCATTTAGCTTATCATTTGAAATTACAAAAAATATTTGGAAATCATAAATTTATTGCATCTAATAATAAGTTTGTTGTGCTAAAAGCAGTTAAAAAATAGAATTATACATCGTCATAGATATTAAAAGTATCAATGTGATCTTCAGTTTCATTTAATATTTTGATGCGCTCATCGGTGACCACTTTTTTAGCGGATGTAAAAAACTCTGTACTTTCTGCAACATCAGAGAAAAATTTCTTTTTTGCAGCAACAATATTATCAGCTTCTATTTCATGATCGATAAAAGCGGTGTGTCTAAAAGTATACTTCATTATTTTTATCTATTCCTGTTTTAAATTTTTATAGTATATGAATAGCAGAGCAGACATCTTTTTTCAAGCTTTAATTATCTTCTATGGGTAATTTCTGGCATTGACTGAGTCAGGTGCAATAAAAATTAATATTTATATAGAATAGTATTTGGGTAATCAAGAAGTTTCTGCTTAATTTATATAAAAGAATAATCTATTTCTTTTTATTTGAACCTGTATAATGTTATCGAGTCTAAGCACTATTAATTATCATTATATTGGCCTTCTATATGAAAAAAATATCTTTTTCAATGTTCCTTGTTCTTTTTTTTATTTTCAATCCTGCTCAGGCAAATAAAACACTGGATCAATTTTTTCAATATACTCAAAGCATGCAGACAGATTTTGAACAAACGATTAAAAATACTCAGGGTAAAGTGCTTGAGAAATCAACAGGAAATCTGGTTTTAAGTCGTCCAGATAAATTCATTCTTGAATATACATCACCTGCGGAACAACAATACACCTCTAATGGTAAAACAATCTGGATTTATGATGTTGAATTAGAACAGGTCAGTATAAAAATGCTTGATGAAGGCATTGGCAATTCTCCCGCTTTGTTACTCAGCAGCAACACCAATGTATACAAACATTATGAGGTCAGTAATGTCAAGTTTAAAAAATCTGATGATTATCAATGGGTACAATTGCTTGCCAAAAAAGAAGAAATGACCTTTGAGCGAGTTTTTCTGGCTTTTAAAGAAAGCATCTTAATGCAAATGAATATGCATGATAGTTTTGGACAGATCACTGAACTTAAATTTTCTAATATTCAAGTGAATAAACCTTTCTCATTAAGATACTTTAACTTTGTTCCTCCTGAAGGAGTCGATGTGATTGGTAGTTCCCTTGTCAAATAAACAGAAAGATCTGTTGGATATACCCAATAGTCATACTGATAACGGTCAATTTATCGCGCCACTTGCTGATCGAATGCGCCCGACTTCGTTAGACCATTATATTGGTCAGTCTCATTTGATGGCTGATGATAAACCTTTGAAAAAGGCTTTACAAAGTGGAAAACCGCATTCGATGATTTTCTGGGGCCCCCCCGGTGTGGGTAAAACCACACTCGCTCGTCTTATCGCCCATTACTCCAAGGCTCAATTTCTTTCTATTTCAGCGGTACTATCTGGTGTTAAAGAGATTCGTCAGTCTATTGAACAGGCTAAGCATCATTATCAGCTTTATCAACAGAGTACGGTTCTATTTGTTGATGAAGTCCATCGTTTTAATAAGTCGCAACAGGATGCTTTTTTACCGTTTATCGAAGACGGCACCTTTATTTTTGTTGGAGCAACCACAGAAAACCCTTCTTTTGAACTTAATAATGCCTTGTTATCAAGGGCAAGAGTTTATTTGTTAAAATCCCTTTCCCAGGAAGAGTTACTGAGTTTGCTTAAGCTGGTTCTCAAAGATAAAGAACGTGGTCTTGGCGAACTGAATATTGTTATGAGTGATGCGGATAAGCTGCATCTGGTGTCAGCGGCTGATGGTGATGCGAGAAAACTATTAAACTTATTAGAAATTGCAGCTGACTTAATTGATAGTGATGGTGAAAACAACCGTATCAACTCTGATGTTATCACCCAGGTCGTTTCGGGTACCACTCGACGCTTTGATAAAGGAGGGGATTTATTTTATGACCAGATTTCAGCTTTCCATAAATCAGTTCGTGGTTCCTCAACTGACGGGGCATTGTATTGGATGTCTCGAATCATTGAAAGTGGTGGTGATCCGCTCTATATTGCCCGACGTCTGCTTGCCATTGCTTCAGAAGACATTGGTAATGCTGATCCCCGAGCGATGCAAATAGCACTGAATGCCTGGGATGCCTATGATCGCCTGGGGCCCGCAGAAGGAAATCGTGCAATCGCCCAGGCTGCAGTTTATTGTGCTTTAGCACCAAAAAGTAATGCGCTGTATAAAGCATTCAACACCGCTATGGCCTGTGCTCGGGAATCAGGCTCACTGGAAGTGCCTGTTCATCTGCGTAATGCGCCCACAAAACTAATGAAGTCCATGGGCTATGGTGATGAGTATCGTTATTCACATAATGAACCTGAAGCCTTTTCAGCTGGTCAAACTTATTTGCCTCCAGAATTACATCAGAGTCATTTCTACGAGCCACAATCCCGTGGTCTGGAAATTAAATTCAAAGAAAAATTAGAATATTTGCGAAAACTTGATAAAGCCTAAGTCAATGAGAAATCATTCACCCATCTGATTTTAAAAAGACTGTGGATGTTTGCTGATTTTATTTAAATTAAGATTTAATTAAGGTTCCCCTATTAAACTGACCTTATTGAAAAATCTTATTGGAGTTTTAGGCAATGACCTCTGCCTTACAAGCTAATTCCACAATGTTGCTTTCAGAGTATAAAAATCATAAGCAAACTATAGTGGACCCCACTGTCAAGACAACACAATTAAAAAATAAGATATATAATATCCATCATCATTTCTGCTGTCATGCAGCCAGTTTT
>JAHXHI010000134.1:987-9956 GCA_025656775.1 gamma proteobacterium symbiont of Bathyaustriella thionipta | reverse complement strand
TTGGTGAGCCTCATAGTGAATTGATGAGATTGATTATGAGGTAGGGAAAACTTTTTTGAAATAACGGTAGTTGCTTAAGCGCTTACATAAAAGTTAACGATCAGCTGGGTGATAATTATCCACTTATTATTAATGGTAAAGAAATCTACACCGTTGAAACAATTAATTCATACAACCCGGCAGCCCCCTCTCAATTAATTGGCCGAGTTTCATACGCCAATCATGAGCATGCAGATAATGCATTGCAGGCTGCGCTACACACTTTTGCTTCATGGAAAAAAACGCCCGTACAACAACGTGCAAATTATTTACGCAGTGTGGCAAACCTGCTGGCTGAAAGACGTATGGAATTTGCCGCATGGCAAATATTTGAAGCGGGTAAAAACTGGCAGGAAGCCGATGGTGATATCTGTGAGGCCATTGATTTTCTCAATTATTACGCACAACAGGCTGAGCTCATTGCAACAGGGAAAACTGAACATATTAGCGGTGAACACAATCATTTAAATTATAAAGCCCGAGGTGTCAGCCTAGTCATTCCACCCTGGAATTTTCCATTAGCCATTTTATGCGGCATGCTGAGCGCATCAATTGTAACCGGCAACACCTGTATCCTGAAACCATCCAGTCTTACTCCAGTTATTGCAGCAAAATTCATGCAGCTCTGGCAGGAAGTTAGTATACCTGCCGGAGTGATTAGTTTTCTGCCCGGACCAGGAGAAATTATTGGTGAATACCTGGCCCATCAACCTGGGATTAGTATCATTGCATTCACAGGATCTTTAGAAGTTGGAACAAAGCTATTAGGTCTTGGATCTCAAATTCAACCGGGTCAACATCACATTAAAAAAGTAATTGCTGAAATGGGTGAGAAAAATGCCATTATTATTGACAGTGATGCCGACCTTGACGATGCCGTTCTGGGTGTAGTTCATTCTGCCTTTGGCTTCCAGGGACAAAAATGCAGTGCTGCTTCACGAGTCATCGTCGTTGGTACTATTTACAAAAAATTCATAAAACGCCTTATTGAAACGACCCATAGCCTGACCATTGGCACACCTGAAAACCCGAATAATTTAATAGGCCCTGTCATTGATAAAACAGCATACAATCGCATTATACAAAGCATTAAGAATGGACAACAAATTGCAACCATGCATAATTATAAAGCCAATACCGATACAAGCAATGGTTATTACATAAAACCCTGTATATTCACTGAAGTTGATCCATTATCACCACTTGCACAGGAAGAAATATTTGGCCCGGTGCTCTGTGTTATAAAAGCAGACAATTTTAATCAAGCGATTGAAATAGCCAATAACACCCGATATGCATTAACAGGAGGTGTGTATTCTCGCCAACCTTCTCACTTACAATACGCAAGGGAAAACTTTAATGTCGGCAACTTATATCTAAACAGAAAAACGACTGGTGCTTTAGTGCACAGGCAGCCCTTTGGCGGATTTAAAATGAGTGGTGTTGGAAGCAAGGCGGGTAGTGCCGATTACCTGCTTCAGTTTATGAATGCTTACTGTATTACTGAAAACACCTTACGCCGGGGTTTTGCACCAGAAACTGAAGAGTAAATACCATCTCAAGGTCAAAAAAAGTATTTACGATCTATGTAAAAAATAGAATCTAAAAGCTCAGCCGCTTAGTTTAATTCCTCTGACAATAGACTCTTTAGTATACATAGAAAGCATATTATTGATCTTCAGCCTTAAAAACTTCACTTTCAGGATAAAAAGCCATCCAGGCGAACCAGAAAGAAGCCACTGTCGGTATTTCATTCTCGCTCACATCAAGAATTTTTCCTGTCCGATTTTTAGTATCAAATACTATCGTTACTTCATTACCAGAGAAGGTGTCTTTATAGGGTGATTTTACTTTCGACAGTTCTGCAAAAGGATACACTTTTGTTTTTCCGGATAACTTTAAACCCATGACGTATTCTTTGGGATGATAATCCCGATTAAGTTGTTTTACAGGGAAATAAAGTGACTGACTTTTATCATAATTACCGTAGGGGTTGCGAGAGTAATTCCTGCTAAAACCTGTTTTATCGGATAAAACCAGTGTGTCAGGATATTGTTGTTTCCAGGCTCGCCAGGTGGTGTGGTTTAAAGGCAGCATTTCCAACTCAGTCCCCTTTCGCCCACCACTAATGGCTTTGGATAAAAGCTGTGACCACAAAGATTCAGTTTCTCTGTCATAAAGCAGTACATCACTATTATAAAGTAGACCTGAAACACCAAATGTGGTGTTTTTTCCCTTGATATTAGCTGAATAACCTATTCCACTGCCACATAATGGACAATAGGTTATAGCAACGGCTTTTTGTAAAAAGAAATCATTTACAATTTCATGATAGTTTAAAATTTTTATAGGATAAGCTTTGGCTATACCATTGATAGACAGCCCTAAAACATGATCTTCATTAGCTAAATAACCGGCCTGTTTCGCTAAAATAAAGACCGGGTTATCAATAGCAGGAATGCCATCTTTAGCCGGCCCGCCATGATGAATTTCAGTTACATTAATGAGAGAATCACTGAGATCAAAACCATTATTATCAGCAAGCGCCGCAACCAACTGATCTTTAAAAATAAGACTGATAAGAATTAATAAGAGTGGATAGACTATCAGATGGCCTGGCGTTATTTTTTTCATGGTTAATTCCAGCAATACTATACCTACATAGACCTGCCCTATGGATAAAACCTTTCACCAGATACGTTGCTCAAGAGTGTACTAAGGCTAATTGTTCTGGGTGAATTTCCAGGAAATACTAAAGGCTATAAATGATAACATCGCAGCAATAGAAAAAGTCCAGCCTGCGCCGAGGCTTTCCCATAGGTAGCCGCCATAAAGGCTGCCAATGGCTCCACCAAGACCAAAACTGACACTGCTGTATAATGCTTGTCCTTTACCATGATTTTTTCCTTTAAAATAACGATGAATATAAGCAATGGCTACAGCATGATAAATACCAAAAGTCGAAGCATGAAATGTTTGTGCAAAGGCAGTGATATAAACATTGTCAATATAAAAACCAATTAACAACCACCTTAATGAGCCGGAGAATAAACTGGCCAGTAGCAACATTCTCAGCCCAAAACGTTTTACTAACCAGGGCATCATAGCAAAAGCAACTACTTCTGATAAAACACCCACAGCCCATAGAATGCCAATCCATGAATGACTATATCCATGCGACTCAGCATAAATGGTATAAAATGTATAATATGGACCATGACTTGCCTGTACAAATAAGCATGCCAGCAACAAGGCAATGACCTGTTTATTTTTAAGAATGTTCCATATCGGCAAATGCACATCTTCATGAGGTGAACCGGCATGGTCAAAAATCATCAATGTTGAAACCGCTATACCTGATAATAATAACAGAACAATAATCGGTAAATTGGCAATATCAATTGTGTTTAACAATATCCCAACAGAGACAACAGTAATAATAAATCCTATTGAACCCCAGCCTCTTATCCAACTATACTGGTGATCATTTTTATCCAGATGATTAAAAGTTAACGCTTCAAATTGCGGCAGGATAGCATTCCAGAAAAAACTGAACACTAATAAAACAAAAAAAATCCACCAGAAAGTATTAATGATAAATATACCCGCATAGGCAATAGCCGCTATGACGGCACCCAGACGGATAATAAACAGGCGATTACCACGATGATCTGCAATCCAGCCCCATAGATAAGGTGCAATGATCTTAGTGCCCATAATAACCGCCATTAACTGGCCGATTTCAATTGCACTATAACCGGAATCAGAAAGGTAAAGTCCCCAGTAGGGAATGAAAGCACCCAGAGAAGCAAAATAAAACCAATAAAAGCTGGATAAACGCCAGTATGGAATATGCTTTATCACAATACCGACTCACTCAGGGATGGTTAATAAATTAAATACAGTCATCACCCTTTATTTTGCATGAGCAGGAATAACAGGTGTTTTGGACTGCACATCACCATTTTGGGCTGTATTACGCATTAAGTGATCCATCAGGGTGATTGCCAGCATAGCTTCTGCTATCGGAGTGGCACGAATACCAACACAGGGATCATGACGTCCTTTAGTGATAACTTCAATTGGCTGACCATTCAGATCAACACTTTGACCGGGAAGATGAAGACTGGAGGTGGGCTTTAATGCAATATGAACAACTAAATCCTGTCCGGAAGAAATTCCTCCCAAAATACCGCCAGCATGGTTTGACAAAAAACCCTGGGGGGTAATTTCATCACGGTGTTCAGTGCCCTTTTGTTCAATACAGCCAAAGCCGGCACCAATTTCGACACCTTTTACGGCATTAATGCTCATCATCGCATGCGCCACATCGGCATCAAGACGATCAAAGATGGGTTCACCTAAACCAACAGGCATTCCACTAGCCACTACTGAAATTTTAGCACCAATGGAATTACCTTCTTTTCGAAGTGCATCCATATAATTTTCCATCGCTTCAACCTGAGTTTCATCCGGAGAAAAAAATGGATTATTGTTAACATGTTCCCAATTGAAGTCAGCATCACCGGGCTGAGCCGTTTTTATAGGCCCTAATTGTGATAGAAATCCACGAATTTCAATACCATGAACATCGTTTAAATATTTTTTGGCAATACCGCCGGCAGCAACACGGGAAGCGGTTTCACGTGCAGAAGAACGCCCTCCCCCACGATAATCCCTAAAACCATATTTCTGTTGATACGTGTAGTCAGCATGTCCAGGGCGGAAAGTATTTTTAATATTACCGTAATCTTTTGAGCGCTGATCTTTATTATAAATAACCAGAGATATAGGGGTTCCTGTGGTTTTACCTTCAAAAGTGCCCGATAGTATCTGTACTTCATCATCTTCACGGCGCTGAGTGGTATGACGAGAGGTGCCTGGTTTACGTCTATCCAGATCATATTGTAAATCAGCCTCAGTTAATTCCAGACCAGGGGGACAACCATCAACAATACAGCCAATGGCTTTACCATGACTTTCACCAAATGAAGTCACTACAAAAAGTTTTCCAAATGAATTTCCAGACATATTCCATACTACAGGTTAGTTAAATTTCAGGTAAATCAATTAAAATTTACCGATTTATTGTTTATTGTATCAATAAATTACATAGAATGAAGTTTATTTATCAGCTTTGTAAATTACTATAGGTTATCATTATCAGTTATAGTATTTTATATCAATTCTTAAAAAAAAACAGAATACCGGAGACACAGAATAACGATGCGCGCCCTGATTATTGAAGATGAAGTTCAGCTTCAACAACAAATAGCTACCCAGTTAAAAGCGGACAATTTTGTAGTTGATGTCACTGGCAACGGTAAAGAAGGTCTTTATTTCGCTACTGAATACCCGGTTGATGTCGCCATTATTGATATTGGTCTACCTGAATTATCGGGTATTGAAATCATTAAAAAGTTGCGAAAATCCGGTAATAAACTACCTGTTCTTGTTTTGACAGCTCGCAGTCGCTGGCAGGATAAAGTAGAGGGTCTGGAAGCAGGTGCAGATGATTACCTGGTTAAACCCTTTCATATGGAAGAACTAATGGCCCGTATTAATGCGCTCTTACGACGCGCATCTAATAGTACCAGTGAGCAGTTGAGTTATGGCTGTATTTCTATTATTCCTGATAGTCAACAGGCCTTTCTTGACAAAAACTTATTGGAACTTACTGAATTTGAATACAAAATTCTTGAATACCTGATGAGGCGTCATGCTAAAGTCATAGCAAAGTCTGAATTGGCTGACTATCTGTATCCCCATGATGAGGATCGTGATAGTAATGTTATTGAAGTCATTATGGGGCGCCTGCGTAAAAAACTTGATCCTGAAGGCGTATTACACCCCATTGAGACCATCCGTGGCAGAGGTTATTGTTTTAACCTTAGCTGAAAATGAACAAATGATTAAATTCAAACATTTTTTTATGATGACTTCTATTAATCGCCGAATTATTGTTGGCGCTATCAGCATCGTCACAAGTTTTATGCTGTTAACCGGTTTTACGCTAAGTAATACCTTCTATCATAGTGCCTATTCTGCACTTGAAGACAGCTTAACCGGACAAATTTATTTATTAATGGCTGATCGTGAATTCATTCCCACTAATCTATACTCAAGCACTCAAATACTTGCTAATAAACCCCTCCCTTATAGTAAAGATGGAAGTAACACGACTTATTCACAATTAGCAGGCTATATTACTCAATCAGACGGCACAATTTTATGGCAGTCAGGTACAAACATTCAGCAAATTCTACCGCCTGTCATGCCGTTATCAGAGGGAAAGATTGAACACGGTAAAAAAATATTTCAGAAGTATGAAATTAATGGAATTCCTTATATCAGTCTCAGCATTGCCATTTACTGGAATTCTGATACAGATGAATTTCCTCTTATTTATCACATCAGTGATGATTTAAGCTTGCTGAATAACAAGATATCAGATTACCAATACAGTTTATGGAGTAATTTGATCATTATGTCATTGATTTTATTTATTGCCCTTTTTCTGATCCTTCGCTGGGGGCTGAAACCATTAAGGGACGTGGAACAGGAAATTAAATCAGTGGAGCAAGGAAAACAGGCACTTTTGAAAAACACCTACCCTGATGAATTAGTTCCCCTGACACATAACATCAATCAACTCATACAATATGAACGTCAACAACAGCAGCGTTATCACCACGCATTAGCTGATTTAGCGCATAGTCTTAAAACACCTTTATCCATTATCAGAGGCAATGTTTATGATAATAACAATCCAGATAATTACCTCAATACGGTTAATGATGCCATAGAACGCATGAATACCATTGTTGAATATCAATTACAAAGAGCCGTTTCTAATACACCCTCACCACATATACAATATTTACAACTCACTCCCGTTGTAAAAATGCTTATTGAAAGCATGAAAAAAATTTATCGCGATAAAAACATCAATTTTGATGTATCCATAGAACCCGATATTCAACTTAAGATTGATGAGGGAGACTTTATGGAGATCTTAGGCAATTTATTAGATAACGCCTGTAAATGGTGTAAAGATGAAATAAACCTTACCATAAAAACCAGTGAAGTAAGCCTTTATATACACCTTACTGATAACGGTCCAGGGATTGTAGCAGATAAAATTAATGATATTACCCGGCGTGGCGTTCGTGCTGATGAACTCACACCAGGACATGGTGTGGGCCTTGCAATTGTACAGGATATTGTTGATGTTTATGATGGCAAGATTAAATTTCTCAATTCTAAAACAGGTGGCCTGGAGATTAATATTAATTTTAACCTCTAGACACTCGATGACTGGATTTACGTTCAAGGAAAACGGTTTGAAAGTACTTTATGAGCCATTAAAGTAATCATCCAATTGTTCTTTTGTTAACAGAAAGACTCCCTGACCACCATTTTCAAATTCTAACCAATAAAAAGGTAAATCAGGATAACACTGCTGTAAAGCATAATCACTATTGCCCACCTCAACAATCAGAATTCCGGCCGGTGACAAGTGTTTAGCAGCCTGTTCCAGCATAGGAATAACCAGTTCTAGCCCATCCTGCCCTGCAGCCAGACCGATTTCTGGCTCTGAATGAAATTCAACAGGCATACTGTCCATATCGTCAGCATCAACATACGGCGGATTCGAAACTATAATATCGTACTGTTTATCCTGTAAATTACTGAATAGATCCGACTGAATGATATTAACCTGATCAACCAGCTGATGCCTTTCAATATTTTGCAAAGCCACATCCAGTGCATCTTCAGAAATATCCACCGCATCGACTGATGCATGAGGAAAATAATAAGCATTTGCAATCGCTATACAACCGCTTCCGGTACAAAGATCTAATATACTTTCAATATTATTGGCGTCAACCCAGGGTTCATAATGCTTTTGAATTAATTCAGCAATAGGTGAACGGGGCACTAAAACACGTTCATCAATATAAAATGAAAGACCGGCAAACCATGATTCATTCGTCAGATAGGCAGCTGGGATCTTTTCCTTGGCACGTCGAAATAAAATCTCGATAAGCGCAGTTTTTTCATTGTCTGTTAATCTGGAGTTAAAATAAACAGAATGAGTATCAGGTTCTAAATTCAAGGTATGTAATACAAGATAAGCAGCTTCATCAATAGCAGTCGTATTACCATGACCAAAAAAAAGGCCAGCCTGTTTAAAAACACTTGCCCCCCAACGAATAAAATCAGTTATCGTCTCTAGTGATTCAAACAATGAATCTTTTGTGTAGTTAATTTCTGCCATTGTAAAATCCTTAACGAATGAGGAAAAGCAATTAATGTAAGAGAATATATTGTACTACAAAACGCTAAACTATTAACTTTAGATTAATTCTCATTTTTTATACTAAAGTCTGTTAAAATTAACGCATACTACACCCTATTTCACATTATTGGATTAATCGCTATATGAATTTAATAACCCGTTTTTTACTCTTTTTCTTATTGCTCTCCCCTGCATTAACATGGGCACAAGACACCATTGAAACATTTCTTAATAATGCCCAGCAATCAATATCAAATGTTGAATTCAAAACAGCATTAATACATTTAAAAAATGCAGCCCAGAAAGACCCTGATAACATTAAAATAAGATTAGCATTTGCAGATCTTTATGTTCAAATTGGCTATGGTTCACAAGCTGCCATTGAAATAGATAAAGCAGAATTTCTTGGTGCAAACAAAAAAGAGACTCAACTGCTCAGAATCAAATCACAATTAATTCAAGGTAAGTTTGCTGAAGTGACCTCCCAGATTAGTGAAATTCTTAATGTTGAAACCAGGGATATTGGCCGTATTCGTGCTTTACAAGGTCAGGCTTATCTTAATCAGGGTAATATAGAAAAAGCCAGAAGTTATTTTCTTAGAGGTTCTCGTCTGGCACCTGATACGCT
>JAHXHI010000134.1:0-977 GCA_025656775.1 gamma proteobacterium symbiont of Bathyaustriella thionipta | reverse complement strand
GCTTGAAGTCAAAATAGGCATGGCTCGTCTTTATAGTCTCGATAAAAAGAAAAATGAAGCAAAACAAATCATTAAATCGCTCTATAAAGAATACCCTTACAATACTGATGTCCTGTTATTAACGGGAAACTTATATCGTGAAGAATTAAAATATAAACAAGCTCAAGCATTTTTTGAATCCGCAATTATCATTCAGCCAGGTAATACGGCCGCACGAATTGGACTGATTACATCATATATTGGGGATAAAAAACTAAAACAGGCTGATACTGCCGTTGAACAGTTACTTGCTGTAGATGCTGAACATGAAACAGGTAATCATTTACAAGCCATTATTGCTTATGAAATGAAAGACTATACCAAAGCACTACAGGCCATAAAAGTGGTAGAAAAAAATAATCGCAATCATAAAGGGATTCTTTTAGTAGCAGGTTCTGTTTATTATCAGCAGGGTAAATTTGATCTGGCGGAAACGAAACTTAAAGAATTTCTTGAAATTAAACCTGATGATTTAGCAACCAAAAAAATGTTATCCGCAATTTATTTAAAAAGAAATCAAGGTTCACAAGTCATTAACTTATTAAGGCCTTATGAAGATAACAATGATACTTCAGTATTATCACTACTGAGCAGTGCTTATAAAACCATTGGTAACCAGAAAAAAAGTTCAGAATATCTGGAGAAAGCACTAAAAATTTCCCCTGATAACACCAAAATTCTCGCCCAAAAACGACTCAATAACGTATTAACAAATAATACAGAAGCACTTAATCTGGTTGATGATCATTTTGAAGATTTTAAAAATATAGGTTTACCCAAGGTATTACAATTATTAAAAAACAAGAATACTGCTGAAGCCATTCAATTACTTAAAGGTTATCAACTAAAAGTATAGTGGACCCCACTGTCAAGACAACACAATTAAAAAATAAGATATATAATATCCATCATCATTTCTGCTGTCATGCAGCCAGTTT
>JAHXHI010000345.1 GCA_025656775.1 gamma proteobacterium symbiont of Bathyaustriella thionipta | reverse complement strand
GCTGATGATATGAGGGGTGATAGGGAAATGTTGGGCAAAAGGTAGTCTGGGGCATAGGCTTATCCTCCGTCTTTACTGCAACGGGATGGGCCCGGTATGTCAAGTCCAAGACAGGACGGGGACCACCACCAGTACTTGGTGGTTTCAAATCAGGTTGGGTAGACACAGGTACCCTCCCACCTAATCCCTTTTGGTCACGGGCTAAATAATCCTGAAAAGCTGGGGGGCCTCTGGTTAATGTCAGGGGGGCAATGTGGGGTAGGGGAGTGGGTTCTTCTCTGATAGGGCCTAATGTGGGTGGCCTAAAAGACACCACTGGGTTATGGGTGGTGATAATGGGCGTGGGTGGTCTTACAGCCCTATATATAGATGTCTGTTCTCCGAAAGGAGTTGGGGTACTGGTGGCTCTTGATGAAGGGGTGGCACCAAATGTCTGTGACTCACCATTAAATGAGAGTACATGACCGTTATCAAACTTTGGCACAACATGGAACTTCCCTGTATTTCTTAAAATTGAAGCTATTAATTCAATGTCACTATCTTCAATGCCCTCTTCATCTAATATTTTGTTTAAATCAAATCCCGTAGCCATTTTTCTATTATGTTTCAATACAATAAACACAATAAACAGTATCTCTTTATTTAATAAACAAATAAATTTCAAACTTCAATAGTCAATGTATATAATTAATACATGACACACTATATAACTTTCCTAAATAAACTAACTATATTACTGGATTATTTCAAAATTTTCTATTCAGCAATTTATTCTGTTCTGTTCAGTATTCAGTCCGTTCTGTTCTGTTCATTTTATTTTATTCTGTTCTGTCTGTTCTGTTCTGTTCTGTTCTGTTTCGTATGTTTTTATTTTCTGTTATATTCAATATATTTTAAAGATACTAAATACTACAGTCTACATAAGTGTACTACAATAACTACAGGATTACCAATTCAGTTCTTCATCTGTTTTCTTCTTCCAAAACAAAATACAATTTTTTTTTTTTTTCATCAAATACTCTTTATCAAATCAAATTACAAAGAATATCACACCATAATTAGTAAATAATAAATTTACAAATTATAACGCAACTCTCCTTATAATACTTTTTTCACAACTTCACATGAAAAGTCAGTCACCAGACAACAGTGATTCAAGAGAAACAACTCAGCATTTCATGACAACCACAAAGACTTGTAAGGACTAAGGGAAACAACTCCAATACATGTAGTTCATGACAAAATCAAAGGACTTGTAAGGGAAGTAACTTCCATTAACTTTGAGCAGACATCCGATGATCTGAGCAAAATAATATTCGGTCACAGTCACACTATATGGGAAAGGGGCTTGGACACTAAATGATATGAGATTATGAAATGATATGACAGGTAAATCTTACCGGAGAGATTCCTCGCGTTGAATGTTTCCGCGCATGGTGTACCGTTTTCTGCAGCGCTGTGTTAGTGTGCTCATGCAAGTGTTACAGTGCCCTGAAATAGTATTGTAAATTTTAAATAGATAATATACAATCACGAAATATACACAAGTAAAATGAAATTTAAAGTCCGAACTCTGAAGCAGATAAATTCAGCAATATAAAATGAAGCAATGCATTTAGCCCTGTATGGTTTAAACTGATCCTATATTTAAGCACATTCTAAATTTCAATTGGGTTCGAATCAGCAGGGACGTGAATGGATGAAAACATGCACGGTTTCAACTAAATCTCAATTCAAACAGGCCGAGAATAATTACAGTACAATTTGCACATAAATAGTCAAACCATGCTCAACCAAATCAGTAATAACAGTAAATTTCAACACATTCCGTAAATCACTGTAGCAAGACTGCACTTACAACAGCAAAATACATGGAAAGTGAAAGTACATTCAAAGTAAATGGGCCTAATGCATATTTCATTTGCAACTAACACGAAAACACTATGAAATAGCCGTCTGTGACATTGTCAGTGTAATGTTCCTGAGAAGAAGTTCCTGCGATTCAGTCAGGGAAGAAATCGAACAGGATCCAGGTTTGTTGTGTTTACACAGAGATCGAAGACACGTGTGTTACTAGTCATTCGTTGTAACCACCGCTGATGAAATAATGCCACATACAGGACACACACTGTGACAGCATAGCGTTCGTGCATGTACAGATAACAGAAGATTGGTACATACCAGGTTTTCAGCGTATATAGCACAAAAACATTCAAACATCCATACTTGTTAAGTTGACACAATTATTCCAGTTACAAGGCCAATGACACATTTTGAGATCTTATCGCTGGTACCCGGCGACGTCCGTGTCATTCCACTATGTTGGAGCGCCAATGTTACGGTTGGTATTGTACTCGCTATACCGCTGGGACCCAGTCTATGTTGACATCGTTATTATGGGTATAGCCTACTTCTACTCGGGGGGTGGATCAAAGGATGGGAAAAAGACGCAAGCCCAAAATCGGTGTTTAGTAGCCTTTATCCATCTTTGGGGCGACCATGCAACTGTTGAATATACAAAGACTATTTTCAGTAATGAGAAATAGTCATTTGTCAAACTATTCGAGAGGATCTTGCGATCCGACTCCCTTCAACAATAATGGTAGAATATCAAATTCTCGTCGCACGCTACGAGGCAACCGAAGGGTAATTTCAGTTGTATGGTTAATTTACAAATGACAGCATCATACGTAGAAATACATAAGAGAATGCACATACCTGTTGAATATACAAAGACTATTTTCAGTAATGAGAAATAGTCATTTGTCAAACTATTCGAGAGGATCTTGCGATCCGACTCCCTTCAACAATAATGGTAGAATGAAGTCGAAGCGCGGTTTTTGTGAATATTAATAATGCGCATGCAGTATTACGCAGCTCACGACCGCGGGAAATCCCATCACGAATAGAAGCGGATATGGTTTGCGCAGAATGCTTAAGGAGTAATGAAATTATGCTTAATGACAGGCCTATAGGACATAATATTGGATTGGATCAACACTGACGGCTCAAATACAGGCATGTAAAACTGACCCTGTGACATTCTCCCCCGCTTCGGAAAATGTCGTCTCGACTTTAAAATCATAATACAATATGTGTTAAACCGTCAAACTTGTACAAACAATCAAAATCACATCAGTCAGCAGTTGTATCTATTATTTACAGCTTAATCACTCGAAAGATTTCCATTCTTGAACTTCCTGAGGCATTTGTTCATGGTGAACATGAAAACATATCACAAGTACTTCTTACAAATAATAGTAAGAGTACACAAAGCATCACCAAGAAAGTTGGCAACTTACGGTGTTGGATACAACCAACTGCATAAACAATTTTCCTGCACACCATGAAGAATCCTACCAAACAATCTACCAACTAGTTCAGATGGTAACTACTACCTGATAATTTAACTACTGACAACTAAGAGATTTCAAGATCACACCACTGCAATTGACGGTTACAAACACAGTGTTTCCCAACATCACAACCGTGTGATCATGAAAACAACTCAAAGTAATAAAACACAAGAATTAATAAAAAAATGTATCTTTTCTCTAATCATACCTGCCTTCAAACAGCACCAAAATCTTAGAATAAAACCAATCAGTCACATCAAAATTACATTTCTATCGTCTCCCATGACTTACGAAGGCCCAAAAGCAACAACATTGTTCAAGAATCAGGCATCTGTAATCATCAGAAACGCAATGTTAGGTTTCAAGCTCTCAGGAAGGCATGACCCATAAGAAAAGATTTAGGCAGCTCCGCAATACACAAATAAATCCTATTGATTATACACATGCTACCCTCCCCCTCTCCGAAACATGACGTCTCGGCATTACATTTACTGACGTTGGGAGATAGCAAACAAGGAACTGGAATTAGCTATAATACAATGCAAAATAAATATTTCACACAAAAGCATGAGACAACGCAGTCCGAAATGCAATGTGACACGATTGAAAAGGGTTCTACCAGCGTCTGCATTCAGACCAAATCATCACCAGCTCCTATGAAAAACATTTATTGCCAGTCATAGGACATATTTTAACATTCTTTGCTATCCAGATCACATTGATGCTGTTTTTTTTTTTAAATGGACTTCCTCCTGTATTTCAAGATCACAACACTGATACTGCCGGTTACAAACACAGTGTTTCCCGACAGCACAACAGTGCGATCCTGAAAACAGCTTTGTATTAACTTAATATGCTGTTCAAGCCAGTTTCAGATCTTATAATCTGAATAATGAAAATTTCAACCACTAGTTCTACACACTATCGCTAGTATTAAAAGTTTAATGATAGCAAATGATGACAAGCAGCAAGTTTCAAAGAGCTAAGCTTACCCATCAACACCGCCACATTATGAAGAGCAATGGCACTTCGCTGAAACATACATTCCAAGCCACTGGAGCAATAATAAATATTGCCAGTGAACAAAGAAAGTTGTTTCTGATTTTTTTTTTTTTTACATTTCAAACAGCAATGCAGAACCAAGAGATGCAAAGCACTAAGGCTGGCACCACATTACAATTGCAAGGGTTATACATAGTGTTAGAACAGCGATTAAACACAGGATATTCATTTTAAAATAAAAAAAAATTATAGATTCACAGAGAACCACCAAAATATACACTATAAGTTTCTCCTCAAATCTCCAACTGGAGATGAGAAAGTGCGTAATAATAATTATTATACAAATAATAATCATTTAAAACCAGGACAGTGATCACAGATAAGGCAGTGGTAAAATGATAAAACAGATAAAAATACTACTTAAATAAGCCAATTTCCTGTTGTCTGCCACTGAGGCTTCCGCCTTATTCTGGAAGGTAGAACTTTTGGTTGTGGTACATGTGCTGACCTTTGAATTCTAGGCGTGTAAGACTCTGCTAAGGGATTAAGTATGGATCCCTGATACCCGGGTCTTCTCTGAGGGACCACATACCTATCCGACTGACTTGCAGCTTGTGTTCCTGCATTCTCTGTATCTGCAGAATTAACTTCATTGTTAGATGAAGAATCTGCTGAATCATCTTGGACAGTATTATCAACATTATCAGAGGTAACCACCGGTAACGGCTGGGTACCATCAGTTGATAAACTGGTATCTAAGTGATTTGGTTTGGATGCAGGAAGCGCCATGAATGGGAGAAGCAGATTTCTGTGAAGCATTCTGCGCTTACCTCTGCCATGTTCCCGTTTTACTAGGTAAACGGGGATGTCTTTATTTGGTTGTTCTACGACCAAATAAACATCTTTCTCCCATCTGTCAGCAATTTTCCTCTTTCCTCTTACTCCCAGATTTCGGACCAGAACTCGATCGCCAGGTTGCAACTGCGATTCACGTACTCTGAGGTCATAAACACTTTTATGACGTCGACCTTGTCTACGTGCCTCTTTTGCTGCGGTTTTATATGCAAACTCAAGTCGCCGTTTGAGATCATTTACATATTTGGTTTTGTTTGATCTCTCTGGACCAGGCTTGATGCCCAAGAAGGCATCTACAGCAAGCCTTGGGTGTCGCCCAAACATTAAATAATGCGGTGGGTACCCAGTGGTTTCATGGCGTGTTGAGTTGTATGCATGAACCAATGAAGGCACGTAGGACTTCCAATCAGATTTTTGGTCGTCCTCGAGAGTACCTAGCATATTAAGGAGTGTCTGATTGAATCGTTCAGGCATTCCATTGCCCATGGGGTGATAAGGGGTAGTCCTGGACTTATCAATGTTTGCAATGGAACACAACTCCTTAATGACTTGGCTTTCAAAGTTGCGACCTTGGTCACTATGAAGGCGTGCAGGGAAGCCATAATGACAGATGAAATTGTCAAATAAGATTCTGGCTGTTGTTTTGGCTGACTGGTTCTTTGTTGGAATTGCCTGAGCATACCTGGTAAAGTGGTCTGTTATAACCAGAATGTTTTCATAACCACCAGCAGACATTTCGAGTGATAAGAAATCCATACAGACAAGGTCCATAGGAAATGTCGACTCGACAACGACCAGCTTCGCCGCTGTTGTCCCTTGTGCTTTGCGCCTGATACACCTGGGGCAATTCTTAACATACTTCTCAATGTCACCGTCCATCCCTGGCCAGTAAAACCGAGACTTAACCAATGACATAGTGCGGTCCCTCCCCTGATGGCCGGCTTCATCATGGAGACCCACTAGTGCAATGTCACGGTAAACTTCCGGTAAGACCAGCTGGTTGATGTCGGATCCACCAATAGCATGTCTTCTGTACAAAATGTTCTCTTTGAAAAACAAATTGTCCCAGTCTTTCAAGTATTTCTGGCATGCACTTGGCTCAAGGGCTATTTGTCGTCTGGTTGGCTTATGGCCCGAGGCTAACAACTGCCTGACACGGTGCAAAGTGGCATCTACTGTTTGTTCAGCTGGCCAATCAATCTGACTCAAATCTGAACCAGTGTCAGCTGCAGTCTCGTCTTCATCTACTGAAGCGTTTTGTGTAAGCAGTACACATTCAACTGCAGGTGCTTCTTCACTGGACACCAATACTGCTTGACAAATGGCCTTAATCACATCATTGAACATTGTTTCTTTGTCCGGGGAAGGCAAACGACTGAGTGCATCAGCGTCTTGGTTTTTCCTTCCGGCTCTATAGACCAAAGAAAAATTGTAGCCTGACAATGCGGCAAGCCAACGATGACCCGTGGCATCAAGTTTCGCTGTAGTAAGAACATACGTTAGTGGATTATTATCCGTTCTTACTGTAAACTTGCCGCCATACAGATAATCATTAAACTTGTCACATACAGCCCACTTTAAGGCCAAATATTCAAGTTTGTGTGCAGGGTAGTTGCACTCACTGCCACGTAAACCTCGGCTGGCGTACGCTATAACACGTTCTTTACCATCATGTTCTTGGTATAGAACAGCACCAAGACCATCACCACTTGCATCTATGTTAAGCATAAACGGTTTTGTGTAATCCGCATATGCTAACACAGGTGGTGACGTTAGCTTTTCAATGATGGTATCGAAAGCATTTTGTTGCTCAGGACCCCAATTCCAATCTACTGCCTCCTTTTTCCGCTTATTCTTCTTATTTGTAGGATGTCCTACAAGAAGAGCATTCAATGGTTTCACAAGGCTGGAGTAATTACGGACAAAGCGTCTATAATAACCAGCAAAACCAAGAAAGCTACGAAGTTCCTTGACGTTTGAAGGAGGTTGCCAGTCTCTAAGAACCGCAATTTTGTCGGGATCAGTTTGAACGCCGTGTTCTCCGACTATGTGACCCAGATATTGGCATTTCTTCTGGAAGAACTCACACTTTGAACCCTTGAGCTTGAGACCATGTAACTCAAGCTGTCTGAAAACGTTTTGCAAACGTTCAAGGTGTTCATCGAATGTTTTGCTGAAAATTATGATGTCATCTAAGTAGATGAGACATTCTTTTAAGTGGAGTTCCCCCATGCACCTTTCCATTAATCTTTGGAAACTAGCGGGCGCATTGCACAAGCCAAATGCCATTCTG
This sequence comes from gamma proteobacterium symbiont of Bathyaustriella thionipta, assembly GCA_025656775.1. Classification (GTDB taxonomy): domain Bacteria; phylum Pseudomonadota; class Gammaproteobacteria; order GRL18; family GRL18; genus GRL18. The sequence continues at coordinate 2,485 of JAHXHI010000345.1, read as the reverse complement.
TTGCATTCGAAGAATCCTAGTGGACCTACAGAGAATGCAGTCTTGTTTTTATCAGATTCTTTGACCCCAACTTGCCAATAGCCAGATCGAAGATCTAATTTCGAAAAGTATTTCGACCCGGACAGCGTGTCAATAGATTCTTCGATTCTTGGTAAATAGTATGCATCTTTGATGGTTCTACTATTTAGTTTGCGGTAGTCGATACAGAATCGAAGACCACCATCCTTTTTGCGAACCAATACGACATTGGACGAAAAAGGGCTTTGGGACTCGCGTATAGCCCCAGCATCTATCATTTCTTTTAGATGCTCACGAACCTCCTCAAACATGGCTGGAGGTACTCTCCTGTATGGCTCTTTGAACGGAGTCTCATCGCTGAGTGGTATTTCATGTTCGATGAGATCCGTAAAACCTAAATCTGTGGGACCACTAGAAAAAATATGTTTCCAGTTACCTAACAGATTGTTGGCTTTATTTATCTGATCAGGAGACAAGTTTTCCTGAGGTAGTTTAATACCTAAATCATTAAATGATTTAGTGGATTTATCTACCGGCACACTGTCACAGGACGGATCCATTGTTTTGATAACCTTGACCTCTTTAAGGCTACACAACTGAGTTTTTGGTTTGATGGTAACAGGCTGAGCTGAGACATTGCAAACCCTTACAGGCACTCTTGCTGTTTTGCTATTTGACTTTACAGCAACAACATGTGGACTAACAGTCAATGGAGCTGTAGTATCAATATCTTCAGTGAGAGCTTTCTCAAACTGTGCAGTTCCTCGTACCATACCACTTATGGTCATGCTTTCATATGGTTTTAGAATAATAGGCTTCTTGTTTGTCGATTTAACAAACTTTGTATCACAGCAAGTAAATGCTGAAAAGGCAGTTGCCCATGCATCAGGGAGATCACCATCTTGAGCATGTCCCATCAACTCACCAATTATGTTCGTGCCTACAATGACAGGTACTTGGCCAGAGTACTTTGTTGTCGGCACGACCAAAACAGGCACAACTTTTGGTTCACGCTCACCATGGGGTACACACACTTCTGCCTCAAAATAGCCTATATATGGAATTGAGGAACCACTAGCTCCAGTGATATTTAACTTAAAATCAGACATTTTTCTCAGCTCTGGCCTAGGGTCCATTGAATAGAAACAGTTCTCGCTCATAGTTGTTATATCTGAGCCTGAATCTATAAGGGCCCTACAAGATTGACCATTTATGATAATGGTGGACTCATTGGTTTTACCAACCATTCTACTTAAAAGGGACTGTTCTTGTTTGGAGCTTTCAGAAGTTGTTACTGAGTCCTCAGTTTGCTCCGCCATGAGGACTCTTCCTAGTTTTCCTTATCTGAAGGGTTATCTTTCTTGTCAGCGCCTTGTTTAGCTGGCTGCTGATTGCGAGGCTGATAGCCACCACGCCTGGTAGAGTAACCTCCCCTAGACCAGCCTCTGCCCCTCCCACTTCCTCTCTGGTGGTAACTACCACCTCTACCTCTAGGGGTGTATGTACTTTGAGAGGAACCGGAAGTAGCAGAGCCACTGCCAGAGGACACCTCCCCACCACGCTTGTTGGCTTCCTCACATTTTTTCTCAATGCTAACCAACTTTGATTTTAATCCTTTAATTTGCTCAACCAAATTGTCTATTTTTCTGTCAGTACTGTTGGTTGAAACATTTTGTTGAAATTGTTTAGTTTCCTCAGTTGTTAGCCGGGAGGTATTTAAATCTTGCTCGATAGAGCGGATGTCTCGTCGAAGGATATTAAAATCCTTGACAGCCTCAAGCTTATACCGAGAGGAGTTTTTCAATAAGGGATCCCTCAGGCCATTCCACAATTTGGAGCAGAGCATTTCATGCCTGACACTTTCATGTAACTCAGTAGCTACAGTTGCTCTTCTGAGTAAATTTTCAATTCTGATGCTGTAATCAGCAACAGACTCATCATCTCTTTGTGTTTCCAGATAAAATTGCTGTAACAATATCTGTCTGGAAGACACTATGCCATATATTCCCTCTAATTTTGCAAGTATATCAGAGGGAGTATCAGTGGGGTTAGCCGTTAAGAGGCATTCCCTTGCTTTACCCCGTAGGGATTTCCGTATGGCCTGCAGTATGAGAGTGTCAGGGTACACTGCATCTTGTATCAAACAAGTTAACTCATACTTCCACACCTCAAAGGAGACATCAGCTTTCTGAGATTCTCCAGAGAAAGGCGGAAGTTGAGGTAACCTCATATTTGCTAAAAATGTGCTATTTAGCATACTAGCTGAATGGGGGTCTGGCATTGAGGGAGTGGTTACTGTTTGATCACTGCCTGGGTAGTGAAACGTTTGTGGTGGTTGTATTCCACCTTGCTGGTTTAAAATAGGGTTGGGCAATTGGGGGGGTTGGTGATTATTTACACTTTGAGGGTGGTAGCGGGGTAACGGGTTGATTTGGGGGTGGGGTGTTGCGTATGGGGGTTGATGATC
>JAHXHI010000301.1 GCA_025656775.1 gamma proteobacterium symbiont of Bathyaustriella thionipta | reverse complement strand
CGATCTTTGCAGCAGGAACTCACCCAAAAAATATTATTGTATACCTCTGTCATATTGATATTCACCAGTTTATTATCAACTTATATTGCCTATGATGAAGCTAGAGAGATACAAGATAATTTTTTACAACAAGTTTCAGTAATGGTAAAACATGATCTGATAAAAAAAAACCTTAGCTTAGTACTCGCTGTTAAAGATGAAGACGATGATGATGATGAAGCAATTCATATTCAGAGTATCAGTTCACTAGAGAAGGAACCTTTTTTCTCAGTTCATATTGATATAAAGGATGGTTTTCATACCCTGATGTTTCATCAGATTAAATGGCGACTATTTGTGACAACTAATGCTTCAAATAGCACTTCAAACGGTCAACGTTTTCTGGTTGCACAGCAGACAGCATTTCGTGATGAAATGGCTATGGATGCTGGATTAAATGTTCTTTTCCCAGTAATTGCCATAATTTCTGTATTGTTTGTTTTGCTTAAATTTATTATCAATCAACAGTTTCAACCGGTCAATGCTTTAATTCATCAGATACAAAGACAGGAAGCTTCAAATCTTGAGCCTTTAACAACATCAGACGTACCAAGCGAGTTACTGCCATTTATTAATGCAATTAATCATTTATTAATTCAAGTACGACAGAGTATTACAAAACAACAACGTTTTATTGCTGATGCCTCTCATGAATTAAGAACACCTGTAACCGCTCTTTCCTTAATGGTTGATAATATTGCAAATGCAAGTACTGAATCAAAACGATTTGAACGTCATCTGCAACTAAAAGAAAGTATTGTACGGATGCAGAACTTACTGAATCAGTTGCTGGATTTAGCACGTTTGCAAAGCAATAAACAAAATCCAAAAACACCAGTTCTACTCAATGATATGGTACAGCAGGTTGTTGCTGATTTATATCCATTAGCTGAAGCTAATCATGTTGACCTTGGTGTAGCCCAGCTTGAAAACATAAAAGTATTTGATCAAGATAATTATCTACACCAACTTATGCGTAATGCGATTCATAATGCTATTCAATATTCTCCAGCAGGTGAGCAGGTAAATATACGTTTATATAAACAAGACAATACAGCAGTTTTCCAGGTTGAAGATAATGGTTGTGGAATACCAGAAAAAATGTTAACTAAAGTCTTTGAACCTTTTTATCGTAATAGAGATATCGTAAAGTCTGGGACAGGCTTAGGACTGGCTATTTGTTATGAAATAGCTCAACGACTTGGTGGAAAAATTCAATTAGAAAACCGAAAGGAAGGCGGACTGATATTTAGATATATCCAGACTTTCACTGTTGACAATCAAACGGGCTTATGAACAATCAAGAAATAAAACAGGAAAACCAGCCATCCCAAATAGGTAAAAAAATAGACCAGCATCCCGTTATGGTTGCACTGGGTTTACTTCTGATCACACTTACTCTTTTGCTTAATGGCTTGAGCGATTTTGAACTACGGGAAACAACTGAACCAAGGGTAGCGGGTATTGCTGCTGAAATGTTTATTGGGCAGGATTATATTCTTCCTAAACTAAATGGGCAGGCTTTTCTGGAAAAACCACCGCTATATTCATGGCTTGCCTCAATTTACTACAAAATATTTGATATTTCACCTTTATCCGCCAGGTTACCTTCAGTATTGGCAGCCTGTTTATTAGTTCTATTTCTTTTTTGGGGAGTTCGGGAGATCACTCAAAATAATAGGCTTGCTTTTACTGCAACACTCATGCTAACCACCATGGTGAGTTTTCTTGGAAATGGCAGGCAGGCAGGCCAGGACAGCTTGTTAACACTTGGTGTTGCAGTAACTCTGCTGGGATTTTATATTGCCATTAGAAAAAAAGGACACAACATCTACTGGATGTTACTTGCTTCAGGATTGGCCATTGCTTCCCTGGCTAAAGGTATTTTAGGTTTAAGTATTACGGGTATCACTGTTTTTGCTTATTTATCCATTGAAACTATATGGTTTGAAAAAAAATTCCACATTAAAAATTGGTTTTATCCCGCTATAGCTACACTCATTGGACTGATACCGCTGTTTATATGGCTGGGTTTTCTTTATCACTCTTATGGCTGGGATGCAGTTTATGAAATCACCTGGGCAAATAGCATTGGTCGTTTTACGGGTGCATTTGAAGGTAATGCTCATGAGGCACCTTATTATTATTATTTGAGCTATTTGCCAGAAATTTTTCAGCCATGGACGATTTTGGTTTATCTGGGACTTTGGTATCATTTTAGAAGGATGCATCTTGAACGGTTTAGTCTGTTTCTTTGTTGTTGGTTAATTGTCCCGTTTATATTGCTTTCAGTTTCTTCAGGCAAAAGACCTGTTTATCTTTTATCCTTATATCCAGTTGCAGCGATTATTGCAGCATCTTATGGTTTATATCTCTTTGACCAACTCAGACAGGGCATGGTAACAATGAGCAATAAAATTGTTATCTGGTTGTATGTTTTTTTAACCACTATTGGCATAATATTTCAGATATATACCATCATAAAGCAGCCACCCAACACTTTAACATTGTTTATAATAATGAGTCTGCTTGAGTTAATACTATTGTTTCTCTTATGGCGTTCTTTATTTCAAAATCAACAACAAAAGATACCCCAATATATAATTGCTCTGATCATTATCGGACTTTTTAATTATGGTAGTTTGATACAACCCTACAAAAAAGAGAAGTATTTCCTTAAACCATTATTTGAAACAGTTACCCAAAAAGAAAAACAGAATTATCACGTTGCATTACTTTGGCCAGATGAACGACTTCAAGGGGGGGCTGTTTTTTATGGTCAGCATATTTTTCCAGAAATTAATAATATAACAGATTTGGATGTTTTTTTAGGAAAGTCAGAAAAAAACTTGGTAGTCACTGAATATTTATCGGATAGAATTAAACATAAGTTTAAAATAGTGAAATCATTTGGAGAAAATAAACACAACTATTATATTATTTCCAGGTAAACAGTTGATATTACATAGAGTCAGTATTTGTGAGGTTAAAGGATAACTGATGATCTGTTTAATAATACTTCTTCTTTATTACACGGGAATTGATTGAACATTTTTAATGACCAGAGCAGGCCGTGATCGGTTATAAGAAAAAATCTTCGTTTACCATTAAGACATTCATTAGTCGATGTAATTGCAATGCCTTCATGATTATCTTCATTTAAGATTGCACCAGGTCCATTATAAATTTTTTGTGTCTCTAACTTGGGCTCATTTTTTAACAATGAAGAACTTAGCCTGGCAACTGAAAGTTGATTAAATTGAGCGCCATGCCAAATGTAAAGAAGACCAGAAGAACGATCAAACTCAAGACCTGAAACATCTTCTCTTTCTGTCATGTATCGTCCAACAAAGACAAATGTACTATCTTTACGGTTTAAGTCATAGGCATAAATATAGCCACCACGTTGATTGCCAACCAGGGTCAGTCCTCCCATCCCACCTTTACTAAGGTACAAATTGCCTTTTGAATCAACAAAGTTTTGTTCTAATAGGAATTTATCTGGCACAAAGGTAATTGCCTCAGCACCATCTCCACCACCCATGGTCGATGCTATATTCCAACTATTTTGGATTTTGAAAGAGCCATAATCAGATAGATCAACTTCCAATATTAAACCCTGTCTTTCCTGAACTAAATATAGAATATTGGATTCCTTATAATCAGCAAGAGTCAAACCTTCAATATCACCAAATCCGCTCCATTGAGCCTGTTTTTTGTTGTTTTTTTCAACTTGAAAGCGGCCCTGATTATTCTGTTTCATTGCCCAGATACCTGAGTCCTCAGGGTCTTTATGTGTACCACGACAAACCCAAAGTTGCTGAGTAACAGGATTCCAGACAGCACCGCTTAAATCATTATAGAATTTATTATTTAATATTGTTCCTCCTGCTTGCGTAAGATTTGTGGCAGTATAAATTGATTCGGCTGGCCAGTCACAATTAGTCTGAATTGTACATTCTGATGATATTGATTTAGAACTAAAATAAGTAAGGGAAATATGGAAAACTAACAGAATGCAGAACAAAAGAAAAATTGGTCTGGCATGATGCTCAGGTAAACTAACGTTGTCTTTCAACATGTCGTCTAATCTCTGTAAAGTAAAATAAAAGTATCAAATAACAATACATTATTAAACTTATGCAGAAATTAGAAAGAGAATGAAATAAAGAGCTATTTTAGATTTAAAATCAGTAATAAGCCGCTTATAACTATAACAGAACCCCAACCTAACCATTCAATATATTGATGAATTTTAGGTTCCATTGCAGAACCAAATTTTGTCACTAAAAAAGCAATAAGATAAAATTGACTTGCACGACCTATAATTGAGGCGATAACGAAAGGAATAAAAGGCATAGATAGAGCACCAGCAGTAATGGTGAATATTTTATAAGGTACTGGTGAAAAACCAGCCATTAAAACAATCCAAACTCCATAGTGTGAAAACCAGTTTCTGGCGTTTGCAAATTGTTCGGCGTAATGATGCACCAGGGGGGCAATCACTTCATAAGCTCCCCAACCTATAAAATACCCAACGACACCACCTAATACAGAAAAAACAAGGGTCAAACCAGCCAATTTCCATGCCCTGGAAGGCTGAGCAAATGACATTGGTATCAACATAATTGCAACAGGCACAGGAAAAAATGAAGCCTCACTGAAACTTACAGCTGATAAATATTTTGGTGCATGTTGATGTTTTGACCAGGTTAAAACCATATTGTAAAGTGATGTAAAGAGTTTCATTTTTATCCTATTATTTGAGTTTTTTGTTTTCAGGAAAAACAAAAGTATTTTTTCCTGTTATTAGAAGAGCAATTTTTCTGGGATCTTGATAAATGATTTGACTGGAGCTGAATTGTTTTTCAAGCTTTCTATAACTTTTAACACGCATGACAACAATTGATTTTTCTTGTTGCCTTATTTGTTTCAGTAAAGTATTTAAGTCAACGTACCATGATTTTGGTTGAAGCTCTATGCCCATTTCCAATTCACCCTTCCATTTTACCAAATGAATAGTTCTGTCCAGATAAAAAGGTAATGACTGTGGATAAGTATCAAAGCTATATATCTCAATATTCTTATCGAGATAGGGTTCTATGGCAGTAGCTAAATACTTGCTGCTACGTGGCCAACCCACCTGTTGGTATCCTTGAATAAGTATGATTAGGCTAAGCATACTGCTTACTGCCAGAGTGACCAATGCTTTGTCGCCAAGAGAAGAATAAGCCAACCTTGAAATCAAACCTCCAATAATCATTGTGCAAGCTGCTATCCATATCCAGGGTTGATAGGCCAGTAATAACTCTGAAGGCATATGTTTATTCGAAAAGTGTTCTATAAAAAAAGACAATATAAGAATGCCTGCACCCAATACAACAAAAGTTATACTTTCATTTCTAAAAGTTGGAAAAATTGAAAACTGTCTACCCATTATCAATGCCAATGCAGGGAACACTGGTATTACATAACCCGGTAAAACAGAGTGGCTAAGAGAAAAAAACAAGAGTGTAAAGATTGAAAAAATCCATAAAAATAACACTGGGTTAAATTTGTTATCTGTTATAGTTCTCTTTGATGTGGCAGGTTTGAACAATGCATAAAGAACACTTTTAAACCAGGGTAGAAAGCCTGCTACTAATATGGCAGGAACATACCAGAAAGGGTGGTTACGATTATGTACATTAGAAGTATAACGTTGAAAATGCTCATGAATAAAAAAGAATTGTGGGAATTCAGGATTTTTAAGGCTGATAAATACAAACCAGGGAGCTGTTATTATTAATAACAAAGTTAATCCTTTGCCTAAATGAAGGTATTTCCATATAAGCCAGTCTCGTTGCCACAGAGAATAAAGCATGACTGATATGCCTGGAAGCACAATACCGATCAGCCCTTTGGTCAGTATGGCCAGGCCTAACATAGCCCATCCTAGTAGCATCCAGTTTCTGAGGAGTTTTGGGTTATCATTGCGATATTGTTGAGCTATGATAAAAGAACCCAGGCCAATCGATATAAACACACTTAATGCCATGTCCAGGGTAACTATATGACCAAAACCAATATATAACAAAGAGCTGGATAATATGAGAAGTGTATAAAATCCAGATGTACGCCCCCAGATACATGTCCCTAAATACATTGTCCAAAGCATACCGGTAAAGGAAATAACAGCAACCCATAAACGGGCAGATGTATTTGTTTGCCCAAACAGTGAAAATGATGCCGCTGTCATCCAGTATTGTAGAGGAGGTTTTTCAAAATATTTAAAACCATTCAATTGAGGAGTAAGCCAATCCCCTGAAGTGACCATTTCCCTTGAAATTTCAGAATATCGACCTTCATCAGGTTCACCCAGATCTCGATAACCCAGTTGAGTAAACCAGATTAATCCAACAAAAAAGATAATAACCCATTGTGATATTGGGTTTAATTTATTTATTGTGATAGTCGATTGGTTCAAAATAGCTAATAATATCTAAAAGTTAAAGTATAGATTTATTTTAATAAACTAAACTTAGTAAAATATTAGCAAGAAATTCAGCAATTTATTTAACGGCAAAAAAATAGACAATTAAGAGGCATTCTGTGGAGGTGATCGGGATGTTACGGGATGATAAATAAAAGGGTACTGGGCTTCTACTGTTTAGTAATACAGATAAAAAAACTAATTATTCCCTAATTTTTAAGTTTTATAATACAACTAAAAGAAAGTAGTGTACGGATGGAAAACTTACTGAATCAGTTGCTGGATTTTAGCACGTTTACAAGGCAATAAACTAAATTCAAAAACACTGGTTGCACTCTATATTATGGTACAGCAAGTTGTTCTGATTTATATCCATTAGCTGAAGCTAATCATGTTGACCTTGGTGTTACTTAGCTTGAAAAAAACAAAAGTATTTGAACAAGACAACTATCTACAGCAACTTATACGTAATGCTGTTCAATATTCTCCAGCAGGTAAGCGGGTTAATATCCGTTTATATAAAAAAGGATAATAATGCAGTTTTCCTGGTTAAAGATAATGGTTGTGGGATACCAGCAGAGATTTTATCTAAAGTCTTTGAGCCTTTTTATCGTAATAGAGATATCGTAAAGTCTGGGGCTGGCTTAGGACTGGCTATTCGTGATGAAATAGCTCAACGACTTGGTGGGAAAATCCAACTAGTAAACAGGCTTATGAACAAGCAAGAAATAAAACAGGAAAACCTGCCATACTCTTTACTTGGTTAAAGCCTATAATATATCACTATATAGGGTTTTCTGTATGAAACTTTAGGAAGTATTTCCTGAAGTTGACCAAACAACAATTTCGGTACAATTGCATCTAAAAAATAAAAAATATTCTTAACTTTTTTGTCTCGTTGCACTTCTCTAAAGACTTTTTAAATGGCTTTAGAGCCTAAGTGTTTTTTCAGTTGAAAAGGAACAATTGTTCCGCATTTAAAATATGCACATTTATATCTTTTCTTGTTCGTAATTTGAAATCGCAAAAGTTGTCTTTAGGTCATTTGCTGACGTTTTGGATACCCGAGTTTTACCAAAAAATATCTCAATCCTTGAGTAACAAAGCCATTTTTTCCATCAATATCAGGGATGCATTATTATAAAATTGCTGACCCTCTTCTATATATCCCCAGACCGTGGCATCACTCTTCCAACCACCTTGCTTTTTTATCAACTCAAAATCGACACGCTCTCTTGCTGCAGAAGTTGATAAACCTCTACGGAAACTGTGACTACTAAGCTCAGGTACAAAATCAAAGTCACAAGCAGATCCCAGTAATTTTAATTGATCATTAATTGAATTAGGATGGAGTTCTCGGTGTTGTATCTGGTTCCAACGATTAACAGGGCAAAATAAAGACCCTTGAGTCATTTCAGATATATCGAGCCATTTTTTGATAGCAGAAGCTGGGCATACATTTTTAGTACCAAAAGGTAAGGCTCGACTAAGACCTTTACCATCCTGGTCGGTTTTGGAGCGTGGTAATTGAATGATCAATCCTTCGGGTTCCCATCTTAAATCTTCAATTTGTATTGAAACGAGTTCACTGCGACGAAAAGCACCAAAGAAACCCGTTAATATAAGAGCAATGTCTCGAAACTTCTTTTTATTGTCAGGTAATTGCTGTAAATGTTCGATCATGACAGCTATATGCTCAAGGCGTAAAGCCTTGGCTTTTTGTTTAGGTTTACCATGGATACGACGTATGCCTTCCATTGTTTTACGGATCAAGGGATCCTGAACAGGATTGGTAAAGCCTTGTACTTGATGCCATTGTTTAATTGCGGTGAGGTGTAAATCCAGGGTGCGGGGATTCAGCTTTTTTGAGCGTTCCAGCAGATATCTAACCAAATTCTCTCGGTTAGTAGGTAAGCGGCCACCCCATTTTTCAAATTGCCGTATGGCAGAACGATAGGCTTTACGAGTGTTATCTGAGGTTGCAGCTTGAAGGTAAACTTGGAGTGGCTCAGATTCAATTGTTGATAAATGAGTTTTGTCGTTACGTAATGGTAACTGATTGTCTGAAACGCTGTTATTTTTATCCATTTCAATGCCTGTTTGAAGAATCGCTCAGAATACAAGTTTGTACTGACAGTACAAGAAGAAATATGACACTATAAAATTATAACCTGATATAAGTGTCATTATCAAAGGTTAGTTATCAAAGTTTTAAAATATTTAATTAGTGTAATAAAAGTGTTATATTACATAATACGTATAATGTTACTAAAAAATCTGAGAGGAAATTATGGCTCGTACCGGAGTAACCTATATTGATATAGCTAAAGCAGCACAAGCAATTAAAAGCCATAATCAAGAACCCACGGTAGACAGAGTTCGTGAACATCTGGGAACTGGTAGCAAAAGCACTATTGCACCATTATTAAAGCGTTGGCGATCAGAAAATACAGGGGCTGCATCTCCAGAAGGACTTCCAAAGGAACTGATTACTTCGGTTAAATCTTTGTATGAACAAGTACAAAGCATGGCAGATCAGAAGATAGAACAGGCTCAAACAAAATTCAACACAGCATCAGAAGAACAAAAAAACAAGCTTGATGAAATCAACGATACCTTTAAACAACTTACTTCACATCATGATGAACTCAAACAGAAACTTAAAACAACCGAAGAAGAAAAAGATACAGTTAAACTGGCTCTGGATAAATTAAATACTAGAGCCACCCGAACTGAAATAGAACGGGATGAATTTCGTTTACGTGTTGATGAATTAAAGACTACTATAGAAGAACTAAAACAGGAAAATCGTGATGTGCGAGATCATTTTGAGCATTATCAACAAAGAGTCGCAGAAGACAGGCAACAGGAACGTGAACAATCTAATACAACTCATCAGCACTTGCAGGGACAAATACACGATTTGAGGGGACAGTTAAACAATTCTGACAAACAATTAACTAAGCTGAAGACTGAAAAAACTCAACACTTGGAATTGATTGATAATTTAAAATCCGAAAATCTATCACTACAGCTTAGATTGAATAAAAAAATATCAAACATTGACAGACTAGATGAAAAAAATGGATCTTTAGTAGAACAAAATAAAAACATAGAGGAACAAAGCCATATTCTTCAGGATAAGGTAAACTCTTTATCCAAGCACCAGACAGAATCAGAAAAAGAAATCGGCTTACTCAGGCAATCACTAGAAAAAACAGAAGCAGAACTGAAAGAAGCTAATAACAAAATATTCATATTAGACAATGAAAACAAGATTGTTCTTCAGGAAAAGTCCGTTATTCAAGGACAATTCAAGCAGTTACAAAGCTCAATTTAAAAAGAAGAAACTATTTGTTGAAAGTATGAATTTTGAATAAAAAAATAAATTATAAAATTCAACAAGTTATGATTTTTTAAAAGTTAATTTCAAAATTGATATTTCCTCTGTAAGCCAGTTGCAGAAAGGGCTACAGAGAAGCTTGGTGACAAACCGTTCTTATAGTCAAAGGACCCCAATAAACTTTCAGATGCAGTCAGACAAGAAATATTGAGAGTGATCAATCAGCCAGAATACAGCATGTTGACCCCTTATCAAATAGTCCCT
>JAHXHI010000393.1 GCA_025656775.1 gamma proteobacterium symbiont of Bathyaustriella thionipta | reverse complement strand
CTCCATAATGGTTTATTGATCTGATCCTTGTTTATGTAAAAAGTTCCCTTATTATATCAATTTTTCTCATTTATAATGATCTTGCCCTGCTTCATTGAGTTGAATGTCTAAGTGCTCTTTATTAGAAAAAGTGAGTGCTAATTTATGTGCTGAATTCACTACCTGAATGAGATGTGGTGCACCAATTATTTCCTCGGCAGGCTCGCGCTGATAAAGAATGGCATCTCCTAAAAGGGAATTTGGAGCAATGTCATTAACAATTAAAGCACCAATTTCAGGTACACTTGCACCAATAAAATCATGTTCCAGCTGGGTTAGTTGAGACTGCAGCTCATAAAGGGATGTTTTTTTTTTGTTTATCAGAAGTTGCTTTGTTTTTTGACTGTAGCTATCAGCGTTGTGTGACAAACATACCAGTTCACCTAATTTATGTAATAAACCCGCAATATAAGCTTCATCTTCATTATTAGAACCAATAATATGGGCCAAAGCCTTAGCGATACCTGCGGTGAGTAAGGAGGTTTGCCAAAATTGGGCAAGAAAACCTTTATCATCGACATTAAACTGAGAAAAAAACTGTTGAACGGCGGAGTTAACCGCAATAGTTTTGACTGTTTTCAGCCCCAGGCAAATAATTAAATGATTTAAATGTTTATACTGAGTTGAACGATAGTTTGCGCCTGAATTGGCAACAGACATGACGCGAACGGTTAATGCGGGATCAGTTTGGATAATTTCTGAAATCTGGTCAAAATTAACATCAGGATCATTAATAACTTCAAGTAGTTGAAGCAATGCATGCGGCATAGATGGTAACTTTTCCAATTCTATTTTTAATGATTGATTTTGTGGAGAATGCTGCATTTTAATTTATAACTTATCCCTATCAGTTTAAGCAAAGACTTAACAATATCACATAAGTCTATGTTATTTTTTAAATATTCAAGTGTTAAGACGAATTTCCTACAAGTTTTTTTGTCAATAGAGATTTTTGTCCTTATTTTAACTATACTCGTCTTTATATTAAATAAGGGAAAACCTGGCAAATATGCCTGTTACTAATACGCCTAAAGATGAATCTGCACGGGTTATTGCTATTTCCAGCGGTAAGGGCGGCGTTGGCAAAAGTACGCTGGCTGTTAACCTTGGGATTGCACTTGCTCAAGCCGGGAATAAAGTGTGTCTATTTGATGCGGATACTAATTTAGCGAATATTAATATTTTGCTTAATGTCAACCCTCTTCATACCCTGGAACATTTTTTAACCAATAATCTTAGCATTAACGATATCGTGACCAAGGGGCCTGGTGGAATTGATATTATTGCCGGTGCATCGGGTGTCACTGAATTTATTCAACTGTCAAAACGTCAACAACAAAAGCTTGCGACAGGTTTACGCGCATTAGAGAAAGACTATCAGTATTTGCTTATAGATACTGCTGCCGGGATCGATGCCACGAATATTAAGCTGATTTTAGCGGCACCCTATTTGCTCCTCATCATTACAGGAGAGCCGACATCATTAACGGATGCGTTTTCATTACTTCGGGTATTAAAACAATCTCAGTTTAACAGCCCCGTACTTGTTGTTGTCAATCTGACTAAAAGTCAGCGTTCAGCTCAGGTCACGTTTAAACGGTTTAAAACGGCTGTTAATAAATATCTGCGATTGCAGCGGGTTTTTCTTGTGGGTTATGTTTTAGCAGATAACAATATTCCAGTCTCAATTTCAAAGCAGCAGCCTGTTTTATTAGGTACTCCGGGCTCACCGGCAAGCCTGTGTATTAACCGTGTGTGTTATCGCTTATTAACAGCCTTTAATAAAGAAAATAAAAAAGATAAAACTAGCACACCTTTTAGTGATTATTTCTCAGATTTAACAGAGCTTGATGAAGTAAGTGAAGTGCAGGGGGATGAAGAATTCATGCCTGAATTGGAGCATGCTCAGACCAGAGAAGAGCAGACTGTCGCGGATTCTCACTCATCCGGGGATGATTCCACCGGTAACAGCACCGTCATCACGAAAACAGATTCGTTACAGGCTGGATTTTTACAGGCGAGTTATATTGCCCGTTTACTGGGTGAAAAAAGATAATCCAGATTGAGCGGTAGAATGTAATGTGTTATTAATAGGGCTGAAAATTTGAGTGATTAAATCGTTGGACTTAACTAAAAAAGCCCGTCACTGTAATACAGTATGCGGGCTTTATATATCCATGATACTTGAAGATGCAGACTTCGTTATTTTAACTTAAAACCTCAATCATGTAGTACTTATACACTCAATCGGCTCTAAGTCAAAATGCCTCGCTGCATTTCCAGGTATCACCAGTATAGTCAATCTAATAACCAGTCACACTGGCATCAAATTTACTTGGCGGCAGGTGCTGCTTTAGCAGGCGCTGCAGGTGCAACAGGTGCTTGTGCTGGACGTGGGTAATAACCGTATCCAGGTTGGTTTGCATAAGTGTTGTAACCATTGAAACGGCTGTTCATGTTGTTGTAACCATTGTAGTTGCTGTTACCATTACCATAAGCAGAACCACGAGTGTTAGCGTTACCACGACCACGGCCGCGAGCTTTGATAGTAATTTCGAAATCACCATCTGCATCCATATCACCAGAACCATCACCCCAGCCATTACCATAGCCGTTACCGTAGGCATTGTTGTTCATGTTGTTGTAACCATTGCCATTCCAGTTAGTGTTGGAATTAGAGTCATCACCCCACCAGGCATTAGCAGTCATAGAAACAACAGAAGTTGCAATTGCAGTAGCAATAATTAATTTTTTCATTTTATACTCTCCAGTATTTTTTATATTTTTTCAGTGTTTTTATAATTAATGTGTTGTACACACGGTTTGTTTTTTTGTGTGTCAATATGGAAATGGTATATTAGGTTTTTATAATATTAGCAATAGTTAATATTATTTTTTTTATATTTTTTTAGTTCTGTGTGTTTATTTGAATGGTAATAATTATTTCGTAATCCTGTTCCTTGATCTCAATGACTTCGTGCCCATTAATTCGACACCAGCTTGGGATGTCCATTTTGGCACCGGGATCAGTACTGGTTACCGTTAATAATTCACCATCCTGTAATTGGGCAATAGCATCCTGAGTACGAATAACAGGTAATGGGCAAAGTAGACGACGAGCGTCCAGCTGATGTGCTGTTTTCGCATTACTCATATGAGCCACTCCTTTTTAATCGCATCGGCAGCCATTGGTGTAATGGTATATTCCTGTTCCGTACCATCTTTTTGGCGAATACTTAAAGTCACTTGCGGTGAATTTTTTCCCTGACTATAACGAGCCACCAATGCAAGTGCCTGTTGGCGTTCTTTATCTGTTTTGAATACGCCATCCACAAGGCAAAGGGCACCGGGGTGACTGGTGGGGAAAATAGAAACAAACTGGCTTTTATAACCCTGCATAAAGTGGTTTTCACCTTCTTCACGGCCAATAATGACTTTTAAATGAGGTGCGAGGCGAAAATGCCGTCCCATTTTAAGCATAATAATATCATCCAGTTCATATTCACGACTGGGGCGGTTGGCCCACATATCCTGCAGCTTAACGGCATAGTTTTCATCCGTTAACATACAGCAGCCGCCTGCCGGCTGAGCATAATCTTTAAAACCAAACTGGGCAGCCAGCGCCATTTGTGGTTTTCGGGTCCGGCCACTAAAATCATACAACTTTTCCCGATCTAACCAGCCTTCACGCTCAGGTAACGTGGGGGGTAATTGCTGAGCACTGAGGGGTCTGACGAGCAGGTCATCGCCACCTGACTCTTTTTCTACGATGGGCATCGTTTCACGGCGTTGAGACATGGGGCGCTGGCCAACCACTTCACCGGTAATAATGAAATCAAAGTCATGTTCCTTGAGCCACTCGACCGCTTTTTTAACCATAAATGTTTTGCAGTCAAGACAGGGGTTGACGTTTTTACCATAGCCGTGAACCGGATTCAGCAGAATGTCTTTATACTCATCCACTACATCAACGATATGTAGTTTGATACCCAATTGTTCGGCAACCCAAAGCGCGTTATTACGTTTTTGTTTGTCTTTATGTTTTTTACGGACCGCATGGGTATGCCCTTCAACACAGAATCCGGTAAAAAAATTGATACCTTCAACATGAATCCCCTGTTCCTGGATGACCTTAACCGCCAGCATGGAATCTAAACCACCTGAAATTAATGCGACTGCTTTACGTTGTTTATCATGCTGCTGATTCATAATTCGACTCATTTGTATTGCAAAGATAACCTGAATAAATTTTATTCAGGTTAAAGAATGCGGCATTATATCAAAAAAACAGACAACAAATCAGCGTCTTTTGGGAATGAGAGTGATGTCCTGAAAAGGAGCAATATTATGACCGGTGATTCTGGTTGAAATCAGGTTCAGCCAGAATCTGAGGGTGTGTTACTGAGCGGCTTTAGTGGCAAAGTCGGAAAACTTGTTTAATGCTCCGGTCATTTTTTTTATCGCTGCCGGTGTATCATTAATTGAGTGGCGTTTAGCAATATAATCAGGTGAATTATAAGCCAGCCATACCTTACCTTCTTTGTCCTGCCAGGCAATGGCTTTTAGTGGTAAGTCAATGCCTGACTTAGGTTGGCTTACCATCAATGGATTGCCTATTTTAGGGTTACCAAAAATTAATAGTTCTGTTGGCTCCAGAGTAAGTCCTGCATTTTTAGCACCTTGTGCATGGTTAATTCGGGTAAAAACAGTGATTCCTTTTTTCTTAATAATGGTTTCAAAGCGATCCAGTGTTTCAGTGACACTATAGTTGCTGGGTTTGACCACCAGACCATCATCTGCATAGCCAATGACAGTGATACATAATAAAAGTAATGCCAGGCCTGTTTGTAATCGTTTCATTATTAAATCCTTTTTTTGCTTAAATTAAGTTAAGTCTAAAGTATAGACCATGTAATATCATAAAATCTTTCAAAATTGCAGCTTAAAATACACATGTTACATCAGCTTTAAGGTATAATTATCAGTTATTTTATGAAAAATAGAACTTTTTTATAAACATTAGAACTTTAACCAAATTATAGAACTTAGATAAAAACATGTCAGATAAAACGACTGCATCCAGTCAATTGGATGTTTCTACTTTCCAGGGGCTTATCCTGGCGCTTCAGACCTATTGGGCAGAGCAAGGCTGTGTATTACAACAACCTTATGATATGGAAATGGGTGCAGGTACCTTCCATCCAGCGACATTTTTACGTGCCATTGGGCCTGAACCCTGGAGTGCCGCTTATGTGCAGCCCTGTCGTCGTCCTACTGATGGCCGTTATGGTGAAAATCCCAATCGTCTGCAGCATTATTACCAGTTTCAGGTGGTGATAAAACCATCGCCTCTGGAAATTCAGGAGCTCTATCTGGGATCATTAAAAATGCTGGGTCTGGATCCTCTGGTGCATGATATTCGTTTTGTTGAAGACAACTGGGAATCACCCACTCTGGGCGCATGGGGATTGGGCTGGGAAGTCTGGCTTAATGGTATGGAAGTGACTCAGTTTACCTATTTTCAACAAGTCGGCGGCCTGGAATGCAAGCCTGTAAGTGGTGAAATTACCTATGGTCTGGAACGTATTGCCATGTATCTGCAGGGTGTTGAAAGTATTTATGATCTGGTCTGGACGGATGGCCCTCTGGGTAAAGTGACCTATGGTGATGTGTTTCATCAGAATGAGGTTGAAATGTCAGCTTATAATTTTGAGCAGGCACCGGTTGATGCCTTATTCACTCAGTTTGATCACCTTGAAGCAGAAAGTAAGCGCCTGATTGTAGAAAATCTGCCGCTGCCGGCTTATGAAATGATGGTTAAAGCCTCTCATGCGTTTAACTTACTGGATGCGCGCCATGCGATATCGGTGACTGAACGAGCGCGTTTTATTGGCCGTGTCCGAGGCCTGGCCAAAGCCGTTGCTCAAGCCTATTATGATCGCCGTGAAGCACTTGGCTTTCCAATGTCTAAATAGCACGTTTAAATATAATATCACCTGGAAGCCGTAAACCATTGTCACAATGGTTCTCAGATTAAAGAATAAAAAAGAGTCAAAACTGTGTCAGATAAAACGTCAGATAAAAAAGATTTATTAATAGAGTTAGGAACTGAAGAGCTGCCGCCTAAAGCATTAAAAGGTTTAGCTCAGGCTTTTCAAAGCGGTGTTGCCAAAGGTTTTGCTGATGCTGACTTGAATTACAAGGCAATTAAACTCTACGCGACACCACGTCGTCTTGCCTTACTTGTTACTCAGTTGGCAGTAACCCAGCCGGATAAATCCATTGAACGTCGCGGGCCTGCGCTGCAAGCAGCATTTGATGATGAAGGCTGTCCTACTAAAGCGGCTCAGGGGTTTGCAAAATCCTGTCATGTTGAAGTTGAACAATTGACTAAGCTGGAAACAGATAAGGGTGCCTGGCTTGCTTATACGCTTGAAGAAAAAGGTCGACAAAGTGCAGAGCTGATTCCCGCTATTTTTCAAGCGGCATTAGATAAATTACCGATTCCTAAACGGATGCATTGGGGTGATCTGGATGCACTGTTTGTGCGACCGGTTCATTGGGCTGTTATCTTGTTTGGTGAAGAGGTGATTCAAACCAGTATTCTGAGTGTAAGGACCTCAAATACAACACGAGGACATCGTTTTCATGCTCCCGAGAAAATGACTCTGGTCAAGCCCGCTGAATATGAAGCGCTGCTAAAAGAGAAAGGCCGGGTGATTGCAGATTTTGATAAGCGTCAAAGCCTTATTCGTGAGCAAATTATTGCCGCAGCAGAGAAGGCGGGTGGTCATGCTGTGATCGATCCTGACTTGTTGGATGAAGTGACCAGTATGATTGAGTGGCCCAGTGTAATTGTCGGTGAATTTGAGAAACATTTTCTGGATGTGCCCTCTGAAGCACTGATTTCAGCGATGAAAAAACATCAAAAATATTTTCATCTGGTGGATGATAAGCAGCAATTGATGCCGTATTTTATTACCATCAGTAATGTCGACAGCTCCGATCCGGAACAGATCAAAAAAGGTAATGAACGAGTCATTCGTCCGCGTTTATCGGATGCCAATTTTTTCTGGTCTCAAGACAAAAAGAACCCGCTTGAAGCGAAATTAGAGCGCCTTAAAAGTGTCGTATTTCAAAATAAACTGGGTACCGTTTATGACAAAACCCTGCGTGTCACTGAATTAGCAGGAATCATTGCCAACGAACTGAATACTGAGAGCGTCTTAGCACAGCGGGCTGCACGTCTGGCAAAATGCGACCTGATGTCTGAAATGGTCAATGAGTTCCCGGATTTGCAGGGTATTATGGGGCGCTATTATGCACTGAATGACGGTGAAGATAATGCCGTTGCTGTGGCGCTTGATGAGCAGTATATGCCGCGTTTTTCCGGTGATCAGACACCCGCCTCAGCAACCGGTCAGGTGTTAGCGATTGCTGAACGTATCGATACGCTTATGGGGATTTTTGCACTGGGACAAATTCCAGGCGGCGATAAAGATCCTTTCGCCCTGAGACGTGCAGCGCTTGGTTTACTGCGTACTATTATTGAAAACAAGCTGGTGTTAAATATCCCCGGGATATTAAAGAAGTCGGCTGCTCTTTTTCCTTCAGAAGTCAATGCAGATAAAGCCTGTGATGGTGTTTATAAATTTATGCTGGAGCGTCTAAAAAGCTATTTTACCGACCAGGATATTAGTATTGATGTGTTTGATGCAGTGACCGCTTTAACACCTGCTGAACCTTATGATCTGGCCTGTCGCATTGATGCGGTAAACCAGTTTAAACAATTGGATGCGGCTGAATCTTTAGCAGCAGCTAATAAGCGAATTGCCAATATATTGAAAAAGCTCAAAGGGGATATTCCTACTGAAATTAATAGTGATCTTTTTGCCGAAGAAGCAGAAAAGCATTTGGCAGAACAGCTCTCATCAGTTTCTACACGAGTAAAGCCTTTGTTAGCACAATCGCTTTACACCGATGCCTTGACTGAATTATCTGAGTTAAGAGATGTGGTGGATCACTTCTTTGATGATGTCATGGTCATGGCGGATGATGAAGCGTTAAAAAATAATCGTATTGCTTTACTCGGTCGCCTACAAGGACAGTTTATGCAAGTAGCTGATTTGTCACTATTGCAGTAATAAGCTGAGAATACAGTCATAAAGGTATGCAGAAATTAATTATTCTTGATCGGGATGGTGTGATCAATCAGGACTCAGATAACTATATAAAAACGGTTGATGAGTTTATTCCCATTGCAGGCAGCCTTGAAGCCATCGCCCGACTCTGTCAGGCAGGCTTTTCTGTTATGGTTGCCACTAACCAATCGGGCATTTCCAGACAATATTTCACCCTGGATACGCTAAGTGCCATGCATGAAAAATTACAAGCATTACTGGCACCTTTGGGTGGTAAAATTGAGCACTTTTATTATTGCCCTCATGGACCTGACGATCACTGTGCTTGCCGTAAGCCTGAACCGGGCATGATAAATCAGATTGCCGAGGATTTTTTTATCAGCACGGATGTTGGTAATCAGTCAGCAATGCTGGCCAATGTCTTTGTCGTAGGTGACTCTCTGCGTGATCTGGAAGCAGGAAATGCTGCGGGTGCGAAGGTTGCTCTGGTTAAAACAGGTAAAGGCATGAGAAGTTTACATAAGATTGCACAAGACAGTTTAAGCGAATACTCACAACTACCGGTTTATAAGGATCTGGCTGACTTCACCGATCATTTCCTGAAACAAAGCAATCCAGCATAATGACATCTGTGAACAAGGATAGAGAAAACATAATGGGTTATTTTCGTTCGACGTTATATTTAATGTTTATGTGGTTAACCATCCCTGTCGCCACGACTATTTTTCTTATTGTCTATCCCATACCTTATAAATATCGCTCCAGATTAATTTCCAGCTGGTCGCGGGTGACATTATCGGTATTGAGTTTTATTTGCGGATTAAAATTTGAAATAAGTGGTCATGAAAACATCCCTGAAAAACCTTGTATTATTTTTTGTAAACATCAGTCAACCTGGGAAACAATGGCATTACAGTTACTTTTTACACCACAGGTCTGGATCCTTAAACGTGAATTATTATGGATACCTTTTTTTGGCTGGACGCTGGCATCGATGAAGTCCATTGCAATTGATCGCAGCAGCAGCAAAAAAGCCTTAAAGCAAGTGGTAGAACAAGGTACTCAACGTCTGAATGAGGGTAATTGGGTGGTTATTTTTCCAGAAGGTACTCGCACCCGTCCCGGTGATAAGCCAAACTATAAAGTCGGTGGTGCAATGCTGGCTAATCAGTCAAAGTTTGATGTGTTACCCATCGCACACAATGCCGGTGAATTCTGGCCTAAAGGGCAATACGTGAAAAAAGCAGGTACCATCAAAATGGTCATTGGACCGGTGATTAAAAGTAGCGAGCTGTCAACCAAAGAAATCAGCCGGAATGCAGAGCAGTGGATTGAGACAACACTTAATGAGATTTATGAAAAAACCTACTAAAGGAGTATTAGCTTTTTGTAAATAAAACAACATCACTGGCTGGAAAGCTGGCGCCTGTTCCCCAATAGTCTGCCAGCCAATGAAAGGTTTCTACCGAAAAGAAACACACATGAGTGGGATCATTCTTGTAGTGCCATCGTGAAAAAGCTTCTTGATCAATGACGCGCTTAGTCATAATACCTAATATGCCACCGGGTTTTAAATATGACCACAAGCGATCAAGCTCCTCCTTTGGCTGGTGCAGATGTTCTACCACTTCCGATGCCGTAATAAAATCATATTCATGATTCAGGACCTGGCTGTCATTGGCATAGAATATGTCATAATTTTTCATATGATGACCTGCCTCTGTAAACATAATAGAAAGTGTTGGCCCAGGCCCCGAACCAAAATCAAGGCCATGACTGACAGGAGCCAGACGCTCTGATACGGGAATAAATAAAGTAAACGCTTAATGAGCAGCGTTCTTGACTTTATCTAATGCTGATTTTTAAAATTCCAGGGAAGCAACTCTTCCAGTTTTTCCACCGTATCTCAGCAAAAACCGGTGAACCTAAATATTTTGATAAATTAACGGCTAAAAATAATTTTTTATAACCGAATCGCTATTAACTATCGATGAC
>JAHXHI010000187.1 GCA_025656775.1 gamma proteobacterium symbiont of Bathyaustriella thionipta | reverse complement strand
GGAAAATGTAAACTTACTGCGAAAAGTTTATTCCTGTCCTTACTTTATCCCTTGTATAATAATGACTTTTCGGTTCACCGGACTTTGCTGACCCGCTTTTAAGCGTATAAAATGAGGTTCGACCTTATAACTGCAATAAAATTCAATGAAATGATAATATTACAGCTGAAAATAGGTTAGAATTACTGGCTTTTCCAATTATTTATTATCCCGACAGGTTTATGCAAATAGATTTACATACTCATTCAACGGCCTCAGATGGTCGTTTAACGCCTGCTGAACTGGTTGCACTTGCGGCTCAGGCGGGGGTTGATGTGTTAGCCCTGACGGATCATGATGGTATCGGTGGTCTGGATGAAGCACGTCAGTGTGCGCTTGATGCAGGTATTCAATTTATTAATGGGATTGAATTATCGGTTACCTGGAATAAGCGTACCGTGCATATTGTCGGGCTAAACTTTGATTGTGATCATGCACCATTGCAGGCGGGTATTCAGCGTTTGCAGGATTTTCGTGAAGTCAGAGCGAGGGAAATTGCCTCTAAATTAGATAGTGCAGGTATTAAAGGCGCTTATGACGGTGCAAAGCGTTTTTCGGGTGGAAAAATGCTGGGTAGAATGCATTTTGCCAACTTTTTAGTGGATGCCGGGTATGCCAAAAATGTCCGTAGCGTTTTTAAAAAATACCTGGTGAATAACAAGCCGGGTCATGTAACAGGTGACTGGGCCACCCTGGAAGAAGCCGTGAGCTGGATAACACAGGCAGGTGGTGTTGCTGTGATAGCGCATCCCGCTCGATATAAGTTAACGAGAACCAAACTGCGTAAATTAATTAAAGGTTTTATTGCTGCCGGTGGTCAGGCAATGGAAGTGGTGTCCGGCAGCCACTGTGTTAATGAGGTTAAAACAATGGCCTGTCACGCCAATGACTTTGATTTGTATGCCTCATCAGGTTCTGATTTTCATGATCCGGATTTTCCCTGGATAAAATTGGGACAATTACCAGACTTACCAGAAAAATGCAGACCCGTATGGGACTTATTTTAAGGCATTAACTGATAAAAGCCATTCGCTAACAAATGAAAGAGTATTTATGAGCCAGTTTTTTCAAATACATCAGGATAACCCGCAAGCAAGACTTGTACGTCAGGCGGTCGATATTATTCGTAAAGGTGGTATTGTTATCTATCCGACTGATTCCGGTTATGCCATTGGCTGTCATATTGGCGATAAACAATCAATGGATAAAATTCGTCAAATAAGACAATTGGATAAAAGTCACAACTTTACGCTGGTTTGCCGGGATCTCTCAGAAATCAGTACCTATGCGCAAACTGATAATTCACACTATCGTCTGCTTAAAGCGCATACACCAGGTGCTTATACGTTTATTCTAAAAGCAACGCGAGAAGTTCCCAAGCGGTTAATGCATCCTAAACGTAAAACCATTGGTATTCGAATTCCCGATAATGCCATTGCACAGGCCTTATTAGAAGAGCTAGGGGAGCCCTTACTCAGCTCAACACTTATTCTGCCTGATGAAGATATACCCATGACTGATCCCTATGAAATTCGTCATGTATTAGAACATCAACTGGACTTGATCATTGATGGCGGTTTTTGTGGTTTTGAAGCAACCACTGTGATTGATTTTGAAGAAGATGTACCTGTGGTGGTACGTGAGGGCTTGGGGGATACGACTCCCTTTGAGTAAATACCGTTATGAATTGGCAATTTATACTAAACATGGCTTTTTTAAGGGTATGATATAATCAGTTTATGGATGCATCGACAATACAAAAAATCACTATCTGGATACTGCCGGTACTTTTGGCGGTTTCTTTACATGAAGCAGCGCACGCCTGGATGGCAAATAGAAAAGGCGATTCAACAGCACGATTATTGGGCCGTTTAAGTTTTAACCCATTAAAACATATTGATCCGATAGGTACGATTTTGGTGCCTACTTTAATGATTGTTTTTACCGGCTTTGCTTTTGGCTGGGCCAAACCGGTACCTGTGGATGTTCGTAACTTCACAAATCCCAAAAAAGACATGATGTGGGTGGCTTTGGCAGGGCCCGCCAGCAATTTTATTATGGCCATTATTTGGGCTTTTATTCTGCATATCAGTGTATTGCTTGTTGATAGTCGCTCAGCCATTAGCTTGTTTTTTTTGCTGATGCCTGTTGCCGGGATTACCATTAATGTCATCTTAGGTGTACTGAATTTATTACCGATACCGCCTTTGGATGGCGGTCGAATTATGTCGGGTTTATTATCACCTCGGGTATCAGCACAGTATAGTAAGATAGAACCTTATGGTTTCTTTATTATCATTGCATTAATGTTAACGGGATTATTATCTAATATCATTTTTCCAGTGATTCATTTAGTTCTGATTGTTTTATCAACAATATCAGGATTGGATATGGAAGTTTTTTATCGTTTATTGAATGCTATTCAATAGTCATATTTTTTAATTTTTTATTTTTACTCATAGCATGGGAGCCAATTTTGGTCGTACCGATTCATCAGCAACGTGTGTTATCAGGCATGAGACCCACGGGTCAACTACATTTAGGCCATTATCATGGTGTATTAAAAAACTGGGTTAAGCTGCAGCATGAATATGACTGCCTGTTTTTTGCTGCGGACTGGCATGCTCTGACGACCCATTATTCTGAAACTGAAGATATAGAAGAAAACACCTGGGAGATGATCATTGACTGGTTAGCCGCTGGTGTTAATCCGGGTTCAGCAAAAATATTTATTCAATCTCAGGTACCTCAACATGCAGAGTTACACCTGTTATTGTCAATGATTACACCGCTTGGCTGGCTTGAACGTGTGCCTTCTTTTAAAGATCAACAATTAAAATTAAAAGAGAAAGACTTATCCACTTATGGTTTCTTAGGTTATCCCTTGTTGCAAAGTGCCGATATTCTGGTTTATCGTGCCGGACTTGTACCCGTGGGTGAAGATCAGGTTGCTCATGTGGAATTGACTCGTGAAGTGGCTCGTCGTTTTAATCATATTTATGGTAGAGAACCCGGCTTTGAAGAAAAATCTGAAGCCTCCATTAAAAAAATGGGGAAAAAACAGGCTAAACTTTATAGAAAATTACGAAATCGCTTTCAAGAGCAGGGTGATCATGAAGCACTGGAAACAGCAAAAGCCTTATTAGAAGGACAGCAGAATATTACCATGGGTGACAGAGAGCGTCTCTTCGGCTATCTGGAAGGAGCTGGAAAGATTATTTTACCGGAACCTCAATCCTTATTAACGCCTGCGTCAAAAATGCCGGGACTGGATGGACAAAAAATGTCTAAATCCTATGGCAATGCAATTACCTTACGTGATGATATGGATTTAGTGGATGAAAAGTTGCGTAAAATGCCCACAGATACCAATCGTGTTCGTCTCACCGATCCGGGTGATCCTGCAAAATGCCCGGTTTGGCAGTTGCATGAAGTGTATTCAGATGATGAGGTTAAAACCTGGGTACAAGATGGCTGCAAAAGTGCTGGTATTGGTTGTCTGGAATGTAAACGTCCCATTATCGATGCGATTCAAAGTGAACTAAAACCCATTCAGGAAAGAGCCAAAGAGTTTAGTGAAAACCGGGCTATGGTGCGTAATATTGTTGCAGAAGGACGTGAATTTGCATCGGATTTAGCCAGTGATACTCTGGATGAAGTGCGTCAGGCGATCGGTATTCAATACCGGTAAATAAAACTGAGAGCAAATGTGAGCGATAGAGCAGAAGAAAATCTAGAGAATACTGTTAACACTAATCCTCAACAGGAAGAAATGCCTTTTGCCTATGTGCAGGGGGCTCCCGTTACTCAATTGCCTCAAGATTTGTATATTCCTCCAGAAGCGCTTGAGGTATTTCTGGAAGCCTTTGAAGGTCCTCTGGATTTATTACTTTATCTTATTAAACGTCAAAACTTAGACATTCTGGACATTCCTATTGCTGAAATCACTGAGCAATATGTTAAATATGTTGAGTTAATGCAGGATTTTCAATTTGAGCTGGCATCTGAATATCTTGTGATGGCTGCTATGCTGGCTGAAATTAAATCCAGAATGCTCTTGCCGCGTCCAGAATCAATTGATGAAGATGAATCTGATCCTCGGGCAGAACTCATCCGTCGTTTGCAAGAGTATGAACGTTTTAAAAAAGCGGCAATGGATATTGATGAACTGCCAAGAATGGGCAGAGATGTTTTCCCCGTGTCCACCGATATTGATTATACTTCCCCCACACAGCAGCCCGACATTAGTATGCAGGAGCTTATGCTGGCACTAAAGGATGTCATGGCAAGAGCATCTATGTTTACACACCATAATATTGAACGCGAAACATTGTCGGTTAGAGAGCGAATGAGTATTGTGTTGGAACGTGTAGGCAGCACCGGCTTTACCCGTTTCACTTCCTTATTTACCTATGAAGAAGGCAGGGGAGGCGTGGTAGTGACTTTTCTGGCAATACTGGAATTAAGCAAGCAACGCTTACTGGAAATTGTTCAGACTGAAACTTATGGGACCATCCATGTTAAGCCTTTATCAGACAGCTCATTAGACAGTGATAGTGTAGAAGATTGAATCCCTGCTCAATGATTTTACGCAAAGAAATACCGCTTTATGTGATATCCGGTTAAATGATTAAATTTGTTAATTGCGTTTAGATGACCTAAACTTGAATGAATAATCAAACAAAACAGATAATTTTACATCACAATAAAATGACTTTAATTGTCAGATATTATAATCATACTCGAGGCTCTGAAATGAAAAAAATACTAATTAGTGCAGCAATTTCTACCACTCTTCTTTCTCTGTCTGCCAGTGCGTTCTGGGATGATGGAAACAGCAATACCGATTGGGACGGTTCGGGTTATAACAATATGTACAATAATGCCTATGGTAATGGTTGGGGAGATGGTTCGGGTGATGCTGACATGGATGGTGATTTTGAGGTGACCATAAAATCACGAGCGCGTGGCCGTGGTCGTGGTAATACTCAAGGTTCTCTTCGCGGCAGTGGTTATGGTAATGGTTATAACAATTGGGATAATCGTTTCCAGGGCTATGGTGATAACCGATATGATAACCGCGGCTATGGTGGATATGGCCGTCCCTATGGATATGCTCCTCAGCCTCCTGTTACTGCAAACCCGCAAGATCAAGTTAAAGCTGCTCAAATGAAAGCTGCACAAATGAAAGCTGCTGAAGTAAGAGCTGCTCAGGTAAAAGCCGCTCAAGTTAAAGCCGCACAAATGAAAGCTGCTGAAATGAAAGCAGCCGAAGTTAAAGCAGAAAAATAAGATAAGTCATTGAGTCTGATATTTCAACGGGGTTTTCTGCAGACCAGGTAAACAGAATTTTTATATTTTGTGGACTTAAGATTTATCTGAGAAAACCCCGTAACAATGACAAATTGTATTGTATTTATAAATCTAAAGGTTACCTGGCGGTAACCTTTGTAATATGTGGTCAACTAATGAGTGATGAAATTGAAAACAGTCCTGTGATAGGTGATCCGGATATACGGGAATCTTTGCACAAATTATCAGCATCAGAAGCCACTGAACATGCAACTGTAACACACTCATCAGAAACACTTAAAAATATTGTTGAAGCCGCTATTTTAGCCGCGAATAAAGCAATTTCACTTGATAAATTACTGAGTCTTTTTCCTGAAAAAGAAGCCATTGATAAAAATCTTATTCGCAAGGCCATTGATCAACTTATGATAGATTATCAATCCAGAGGAATTGAGTTGATAGAGGTGAGCAGTGGATTCCGCTTTCAGGTTGCTCAGACCATTGCACCCTGGGTATCTCGACTATGGGAAGAGAAACCTCAAAAATATTCACGGGCTTTATTGGAAACGCTGGCTTTAGTGGCTTATCGCCAACCTGTTACACGTGGCGAAATTGAAGAAATTCGTGGAGTGAGTGTCAGTAGTCAAATAATGCGCACTCTGGTTGAGCGTGAGTGGGTACGCATCATTGGTCATAGGGATGTGCCTGGAAAACCGGCGATGTATGCAACCACAAAAAGTTTTCTGGATTATTTTGGTCTGAAAAGACTTGATGAATTACCATCATTATCAGAAATCCGTGATCTGGATATCATTAATGCTGAGTTAGATTTTGGTGATGGGAGTGACACTGTACAGGAAGGTTCAACAGAAAATTCAGAAACTGACATAACAAATGAAGTATTAGCTGATGGTTCATTAACACAGGAAGCTTCAGAGAAGGTTTTGTCATCAACGATTGACAATACCGATAATGCCGTATCACCTGATAAGCCTGATTCTGAGCGTATTAATATTGATGAAGCACTTAATGCCCTCAAAGATACCTACCAAAAAATAGATGCTATTGATGAAAAAAATACAGATGAAATAAATGATGAAAAATAATCGATTAATATCTTTTATTATTTATTTGTGCATAGATTCATAATGCCTGGCGCTTATTGTCGCTAAAACGCTGCAACCGATAAAGATGCCATGGTTCTTGCTGTTGACGACACATCCCATAACGAAATGGTGGTGTTATTTGCGGCAATACATAACGTAGATCGGTAAACCAGACGCAGGTCATCGCCTGGGATTGGTCAATACGATAAAGCAGGGGTAATTGAGCAAAATATCTAAAGTCGGCAAACTGTTCCTGCTGCCAGGCATCTTTCGTTAGCTTTTGTTCCGTCAAACTTCCCCATCGTTCATAGAAATGCCAGGATAAACGGGGTTGATCATAATAATGGGATGCTAACTCAAAAGGTAACACATAATTCCAAAATGATTGAGTAACAAACTGTGTTCCCAAATTCACCCATGCCACATGATAGGCATTTTTTTTAATTACAACAAGCTGCCAGTTGAACGGTGACAATGGCTGGGGAATGATGCGAATGGACTGAACTTCATCAAGACCATCGGCATAGGCTTTGGTCACCTTAACGGCCTGATGATACAATGCAGTTTGTAAAATAAGATAGCTTAGCAAGCAAAATAAGCCACATATTGCAACATATCGATACGGCCAGCGGATAGAAAACACCAGGCTCAAAAAGACAATGGCAGAAAAATATGGGTCTACGACAAAGGTGATGCCAAATGAAAATCGTTGTGAAGACAGAGGAT
Organism: gamma proteobacterium symbiont of Bathyaustriella thionipta; assembly: GCA_025656775.1. Taxonomy (GTDB): domain Bacteria; phylum Pseudomonadota; class Gammaproteobacteria; order GRL18; family GRL18; genus GRL18. Next base: position 3,085 of record JAHXHI010000187.1, on the reverse strand, counting down.
ATAGAATTTGAGTCCCGTAAACTGTCAGGAGATCGGCTGCAATGTGCGTCAGCATACCAATGGAACATAAAATAGTATAGACCCGCCATTTTTCTGACTGGCGGGTAATAAGTGCGATGCTATAACCGAGTAATAGTGCCCATATTGGCAGTAATATCAGAGAGTGAGTCGGCCCTCGATGAATTTCGGCAAGAAACACTAATGGGTCTATCCAAAAGGCCAGATAATCGATGTCAGGAAATACAGACGCCAGTGCAGTAATCATCATACAGGTAGCTGGTGCCGGAAAAGTACTGGCTTTAGAGACGCTAATTGTGCGAACCGTTAAGACGCCCAATAGACAATGGCTCAACTGATCCATATGAATGCCTTATGTGGATGCAGATGCCACAGAATGATCTTTTGTTTTCTGCATTACCGCTTGGTCCTGCTGACAGGGATTATTGTTGCCACTACAACTCAAATGAGACAAAGAAGCTGCCCCATTTAATAAATTTCCCAGGAGTTCACTGGTCTCTTTAAACTGTGGTGAATCATCGTTCATCCACTTAGTAAAGACCATTAGATAGATACTGGTTAATGCCGTTTCCTCGATTGCTCGGCGAAAGAATGTTGCATCTCGTTCCGCCATTTCACGTATCCACTGAACCGTTCGGCTGATACGCATAACTGCCGGTATCTGGATATGAATATGACCAAACTCCAATTTCGCAAGAATCATTTGGCGGGTGATTCGTTGATGAGCGGCTAATGCACCTAACCAGGTCATAATGGCTCGATGTATACGCGCATGGCTGGAAAGCGTTTGAAAATCAGGAGAACTTGCATCTTTCAGCATGGCAGTATCGGCGCGATCAAACCATGCATCAATTAACTCATCTTTTTCTCTGAAATGGCAGCGTATCTGGTTTAAGGAAATGTCCATAACGTCAGCAATATCATAGAGGCGCAGCGCTTCCCAATGCCTGCTTTCTGCTAGCTCTAACGCAGCGTCAAGGATTTTATCAGATAAATTAGCTTGTTTAGCCATATTGATTTCTCCATCAACTCATAACTACATATAAATGCTTTGATTCTATTTTAAAGATAGAAAATTCAATACGACTTTTCAACCTGTCATGCGTAAAATTATCAATATTTGTATCCGGAATAACTGCATTGAAGTGTCACAAGCCGATTAAACCCCAGAAACTTATTAGCATAAATTGATGATTGAATTATTATAAATTAGACCATATGACTGCTTAAATGAGGAGAAAATGTTGAATGATTACTTGCAGAACATCAGCTCATTAGAAATTAGTGATCATATTGAGGATTCTGAATACTGAATATTTTTTAGTTTTTTAATTATCTGCTTTTTGTGCTTAATTATATACTTGATAATCTCAGATATACAGGAGCTAAAAGTAGAAAATACTCGTACTCAACAAAAGTACAATAAATACAAATTTTTAAATAAATCCAACTTATGCTCTATTAATAGATTATTACCACATCTAAAATTTTGGCTTGAATTATAATTTTTCAACCCGGTTTCTTCCACGTTCTTTTGCCAGGTATAGTGCTTTATCAGCCCGCCCGATTAACTCATTGGATAAATCACTGACTCGAAATTGGGTTGCTCCAATGGAAACGGTCACCTTGCCATAAGATGTGTCTGTCTCTCTATCCGTCAGATTTCCAGAAGAGATAGCCTCACGAACTTGCTCCGCCACGGTCATGGCACCATTAATGCTGGTTCCAGGTAATATGATAACAAACTCCTCCCCACCAAATCGAGCGACACAATCATTGCCTTTGATATTGCGTTTTAGTGAAGTCGCAATATAACGCAGTACTTTGTCACCTATTAAGTGGCCATGGTTATCATTAAACGATTTGAAATGATCAATGTCCACAAGCAACAGGGAGAATGGTTTATTATTTTCCCGAGAAATCAGAATCGAATGCTCTAATGATGTATCAAAAGCTCTACGATTGGCAATGCCTGTCAATGTATCCGTTTTTGATTCTTCTTTGACCTGTTCCAATTTTTTTCGCAGCGAATCAATTTCAGCAATGACACTGACCATTTGTGTCTCCATATGTTGCTGGGATTTTTCCATAGAATGAGTATCTTCAATTACCTTTTGGGTTTCTTTAAACATGTCAGCAGGAGTTGTTTGACTATCTAAAATATTGACAAATTGATTAAGCGTTAGTGAATAAGTAGACAGTTGATTACCTGAATGGCCAAATTCTTTCAAAACATTAGTGATGATGCATCGTATCTCTTCGCGCATGATCTCAAAAAAGGCTTCATCCTGAACAAAGTAACGTGAATATAAGTTATTAAGTTGTTTTTCTGATGGAAAATTGGATTGTTTTAGCACCTGGCTTAAATCATCCGTTAATATCTGATTTTTCCCTGAAACATATTCATAACCCATTTGATAATTATGAGGATCATCAGGAATTTTATGCTTTGCCAATAAGGCAATAGCCAGGCGAAGAAATTCGGATGATTGTTTAAAGTTGTCAGAATAGGTTGTTTTATCTGTCATAATAATGTCTATTTATAAATTTTCTCTGAGTAGATACGCCACTATTGCTTTCATAACGGATTTAATGGCATTTTTAGAAAAAATCTTTATTTTGTCAATGTAGTAAAATAATCATAAAAACATAGTGAAAAACACTATGGTAAAAAATAAGTTTGTAAATAGTAAAAGCAAAGTTAATTTAATTTGACCAAAAAGACATGATAAAACAATATCTTAAAAGTATTTTCCTCCATTGCTGAGGTGGTTAAAAACAGATGACTGAGACCACTGTTATTATTCCTGTAAGTAAAAAAGTATCTGATATAGATATGATATGTGAAAATAACTTCTGATATACTATCAGCCTATAATCATTGTTTAAAAAAGAGCAGTATGGATTTTTTTGAAATATTCCCATGGGATAAGAATTTTGAAACAGGTATTGATCTAATTGATGAACAGCATAAACAATTAGTTAGTGTCCATCCGTTTATTCCAAGCAATTGATATTATTATAAAAACAGGAAGAAAAACTGAAATAAACGGCCGGATAAAATGCA
>JAHXHI010000127.1 GCA_025656775.1 gamma proteobacterium symbiont of Bathyaustriella thionipta | reverse complement strand
TGAAGGATTTGAAACAAGTGTTTACACAATTGAGCCAAGATGTGATGTGTCTCGGTACAATAGGGTAAATTTGTGGGGATCCTTCAGCATTAAATCTATTGATATATATTGCTTATTCTTCTATTGTTAAAGATAGAGGAATAAGCAATGAAAGCACATGTATTTGTAAAACTAAAATTTCTATTGGTAGTATTTATGGTTTTATTTTTACTGCCAATTAACGTCTATTCCCAGGATTTACCGGAAATAAAAGCAGCCGGCGTTTTACGGCATCTAGGAATACCCTATGCAAATTTTGTCACTGGCAGTGGCGATGGCCTGGATATTGAAGTCATTAAGGGCTTTGCAACTTATCTCGGTGTTGACTATCAGTTTATTGAAAGTGACTGGAGTCATATTTTTGGCGACCTGACCGGACGTCACGCACAACGGGGAGAAAATGGCACCCAATTATTGGGTACAGCAAAAATTAAAGGGGATATTATTGCCAATGGAATGACCGTGCTTCCCTGGCGACAAAATGTTATTAATTTTTCCAATCCAACATTCCCATCAGCAGTCTGGCTGGTAGCACGTGCTGAATCCACTCTTACACCAATTAAACCCACAGGCTCAGTTTTAACTGACATTTCTCTGGTTAAGCGTTCGCTTGAAGGGTATAGCGTGTTAACCCTGAAAAATACCTGCCTTGATCCGGCACTCTATCAACTGTCTGAAACCCGGGCAGATGTTCGTTCACCTGATGAAAAACTCAAACTCAATGAAATGGCTCCCGCTATTCTTAATCAGGAAGCCGAAACGACACTATTGGATGTACCTGATGCATTAATCGCTCTGGAAAAATGGCCGGGACAATTAAAAGTCATTGGCCCGATTTCCGGGCAACAGGTGATGGGCGCGGGGTTTCGTAAAAATTCACCCCAGCTTCTTGAAGCCTTTAATCATTATCTAAAGATCATTAAAAATGATGGCACTTATAATAAACTGGTTAAAAAATACTATCCCTCTGTTTTTATTTATTATGCTGATTTTTTTAATCAATAATGAATAATCATGCTCAACAAAAGTCAGGGAAGAATATGTGTCATTGGATTGGTCGCTTTTTTGTCTATAGTGCCGGGCCCATCCTTATTGCTTATTTGCTGCTACTTCTTGGTATGAGTTATATTTCACAACAGGGGCTGAAACAAGCTTCCAGTGATGCATTGTCATATAACCTTGAAAAAAGAGTATCGACGCTTAGTTATTTTCATTCAGAACGCTTAAATGATATCAGCTCTCTGGCCAATGATAGAGCGGTCAGTGTCTATTTTTCTAATCGTGACCTGGGCATGTCCATGGAATATGGATTAAGAGCCAGCCTCCTTCTTATGAAGAATAAATTTAAAAAACTCATTAAAAATAAACAAATAAATGCTGCCCCGATTTATTTACGTTTAATATTTATTGAAGCACAAAGCAAACAATATTTAGTGGATGAGGGCTTGGCCAGTAATCAAAATGAACCCTGGCTCATGAATGATTTTATGGCGACAACAGACATAAAAAAAGTCATTTTTCAGGATATAGATCATAGTCACTTTGTTATTCTTTACCCCTACCACTACAAAGGAAAAAGAATAGGAACTATCCTTGCTGAGATTAATTATCATGATGTGATTCATCATTTAATCCATCCTGAAAATCCTGAAAATCCTGAAAATCCTGAAAATCCTGAAAATCCTGAAAATCCTGAAAATCCTGAACATGTTCAGTATGTTATGCTGGCAGGTGAACCGGGTATGGTTCGGTCACATAAACATAGCGACAAGAAGCCATTGGAGTTAAAAAAATGTTTGTTGGATATTATCCCTCATGAGTCAGCAATTGAATTTAAAAACTATTTAAAAATGCCTGTAAAAGGAACACCTCTTGTTCTGGCGGCAAAATATAACAAATCGTATTCTGAAAATTTCCTAACCTCTCAATGGTATCTTTTATCACTGATTATTTTAGCCATAATAGTGCTTGTGTCTGTTTATATGGGTTTTCAGAGCAGAACAAAAAACCTGCTGTTACAGGCCAATGTTATCCGATCAAAAAGGCAAAAAAATATATTAAGTGAAAAAAATACACAGCTTAAAAATGAGGTACGTCAAAGACTCAATAGTGAAACTCAACTACAGACATTGATTGAAACGATCCCCGATTTGGTTTGGCTAAAAAATAAAGAAGGTATCTATCTTGCCTGCAATCCTAAATTTGAACGTTTTTATGGGGCAAAACAAGCGGATATTATTGGTAAGACCGATTACGATTTCACGGATAAAAAAACAGCAGATTCTTACAGAAAATATGATCAGTTAGCCATCTCTTCCGATCAACCGAGTATCAATGAAGAATCGGTCATTTTTTCCGATGACGGTCACGAAGAGTTAGTGGAAACCATCAAAACGCCTTTAAAAGACAGTGAGGGTAATTTAGTGGGTGTTTTGGGTATTGCAAGAGATATTACCGCCCGTAAACGAGCAGAAGAAGAATTTTTATTCCTTTCAGTACACGATCCCTTAACAGGACTTTATAACCGCAGGGTTTTTGAACAACGCATTAATGAAGAAGTTGAACGAGCAAAGCGTTATCAACGTGAATTATCAATCTTTATGCTGGTTCTAGATCATTTTAAGCGGATAAATGATACTTATGGGCACCAAAATGGAGACTCTACTCTTTGTCATATTGCAGAAGTTTTAGAACAATCAATCCGTAAAACAGATTATGTTGCTCGTTATGGTGGCGAAGAATTTATTGTTGTCTTACCGGATACCTCATTATCAAAATCTCATGAATTAGCGGAACGTTTATGTCATAAAATAGCTCAACATCCTGTTACTACCATAGATACTGAAGAAATATCAATTACTGCCAGTCTGGGGATTGCTGCATTTCCCGTTCATGGTCAATCCTGGAGGGAATTAGTCGATGCTGCTGATAAGGCAATGTACGCAGCAAAAGAAGCAGGACGTAATCAGGTGAAGACCGCTTTATGAATCCAGACAAATCGGAAGTTATATGATGATAAAGACATTACAGAGAAATGTATCGCTGACTCAGGATTCTAAAGTTTTTCGGGTTGCCGGCTGTATGGGTTACATTAAAACCCTTATTGACCCCATGCGGGTGCTGGATCAGATTAATGAAATTGTCGAGGCTGTTAAATGAAAGTCCTGATTGTAGATGACCACATTGATAACCGGATGCAGCTGCGTGCTATGCTGGAGACTCGGGACTTCAGCGTTGAAGAAGCCGTCAATGGCGTTCAGGCTCTGGATCTGGCAAGAGCCGAACCACCGGATTTAATCATCTCTGAAATCCTGATGCCGGAGATGGATGGCTTCACTTTATGTCGGGTGGTGAAAAGTATCGAGCGACTCAGACAGACCCCCCTCATCTTCTATACGGCCGCCTGCCACGATAAAGAAGAAAAAAAACTGGGACTGGCACTTGGCGCCAGCCGTTACATTCACAAGCCGACTGAACCGATGGAATTTCTGCGCAGCATCGATGAGGTGATTGCCGAGTACCACCAGGAGGCCTTGCCTGATTCTGCTTCAAGGATTAACACACCGCTGGATTTTGAAGTGCGCCACCAGGAACTGATGGCGCGGAAACTGGATAAGAAAATAAAAGACGTAGACAGGCTGCGCATGGAGCAGGCACTGATCCTCAACTCGATGGTTGAAGGTGTGCTTAGCCTGGATATGGAAGGAAAACATATTACAGCCAATAACATGGCTTTACGTCTGCTTGGCTATCAAATTGATGAATTGATTGGTAAAGATAGCCACTCACTTTGGCATCACACTAAAGCAGACGGAAGTTCCTATTCCAGAGACGAATGTCCGATAATCATGTCCTTAACCAATGGCACCGCTTCAGAACAAATCGAGGAATTATTCTGGCGTAAGGACGGCAGCAGTTTTCCGGTTAAGTGTTCATATACTCCACTGATCCAGGAGGGTGAAATTCGGGGTGTAGTGCTGATATTTCGTGATATGACAGAGCTCAAGAAAAAAGACAATGCTTTAAAACAAAGTACTGTACTTTACCACGAGTTATTGGCGCATATGAGTGACGGGGTGGCGGTGTATGAGGCGGTCGATGATGGACAAGATTTTGTCTTCCTCGAGTTTAACCAGGCATGAGAAAGGATCAGCAAGGTACAACGTGAACAGATTATTGGTCAGCGAGTGACTGAGGCTTTCCCCGGAATTTCATCAATGGGCCTGCTGGAGGTCTTTCAACGGGTCTGGAAAACGGGCCAGTCAGAACAGTTTCACAATCACCTGTATCAGCACGGGCGTGTCAAACAGTGGATGGATAATTTTGTATGCAAGCTACCCGGCGGGGAAATCGTCGCGGTCTATAATGACATTACTGAGCTTAAGAAAGCGAATGAGGCTTTGTATGATAGTGAAGCCCGTTTCAGGGCAATCTACGAAAATGCGCCGGTGTTAATTAATGCCTTTGATAAGAATGGGAGGTGTACACTTTGGAACAAGCAATGCCAAAAGACCTTTGGCTGGTCTCAAGAAGAGATCAATGCACAAGATGATGCTTTAACACTATTTTATCCTGATCCTGCCATTCGTGATGAGGTGCTGCGCTCAGTAACTTCCGATCCTGATGGACAATTCAGAGAATGCTATCCGAAAACAAAAGAGGGCAAAACGCTCATTACTATGTGGGCAAATTTCCGTCTTCCAGATGGTATAGTATTCAGTCTGGGCTATGATATCACTGAACGTAAAAAAGCAGAAACAGCACTACTGGAGAGTGAAGCGCGATTTCACACACTGTTTGAACATGCACCTGATGCCATGTTTTTAAATGATTATAAGGGTCTCTTTGTTGATTGTAATTTGTGCGCGGAACAATTAAGTGGTTGTACTCGTGATGAACTGATAGGTAAATCATTTAGTGACTTTGGTCTTCTTCAACATAACAATCCTACTCAGACAATGAGAATAATGGTAAGAGCTCGTTCCGGTAAGCCCTCAGGACCTGATGAGGTTATAATGACCCGGCCTGACGGAGAGCGTATGTATTTAGAGATTAGTTCTATTCCAGTGGTCATTAATGATTGCAACCTGATATTAGGTATGGCACATGACATTACCAAACGAAAGAAAGCTGAAGAAGCACTTCGTGAGAATAAGGAAAAATTTCATACCATTACAAAAGTAGCACTGGATGCCATTATCATGCTGGACTCCACTGGCCACATTCAGCTATGGAATCCGGCTGCAGAGAATATATTCGGTTACCGAGCTGATAAGGTTGAAGGTAAACTACTTGCTGAATTGATTATCCCGGAACGCTATAGAGATGCGCATTACAAAGGACTGGCACATTTTAAGGATACAGGTCAGGGCCATATTATGGGCAGCACAGTAGAACTCACAGCATTGAATTCTGACGGTATGGAGTTTCCAGTTGAAATGTCACTTTCTGGGGTGAAACAAGCAGGTGACATACACATCGTCGGCTTTGTACGGGATATCACTGAACGCAAAAAAGGAGAAGCTAAACTCAAAGGTCAACTTAATGAACTACGCCGCTGGCAGGAAGTCCTGGTGGGTCGAGAGGGACGAAATATAGCGCTTAAAGCTGAGATCAATGAACTGCTTATCAAAGTAGGCCAGCCAATCCGCTATCCCAGTGTCGAAGAAGACGGGGATGGTCATGGCTGAGCAATTGTCTGAATTGACTAGACTGCACTGTCGGCTGAAACAGAGATTAACCCTTTTATTTTTTGTTGTCTTTTTGTCTCTGCAAACAATGTCCATCTGGGCATCGGAGTATCGTATTGGTGTGTTGGCTCACCGCGGAGTTGATAAAGCAATGACCAATTGGCAGCCTACGGCCGACTATTTATCAAGTCATCTGCCAGAACACCATTTCGTTATAGTACCTCTGGGTCTGGAAGAAATGACTCAGGCAGTACGTGATAAAAGTTTGGATTTTGTAGTCACCAATGGCTCCATATACGTGGGCCTGGAAGCACGACATGACGTGAATCTCATGGCGACTCTGATCAAGCCTGGCAAGGACAATTTCAATACTCGTTTTGGTTCGGTGATTTTCACCCGTGCCGATCGTTCAGACATCACTGGTCTGAGCGATCTTAAAGGCAAAACCGTAATGGCTGTCGGTCCACAGGCCTGGGGTGGATGGTTAATGCCCCGCCATGAGTTGGAACGCCATGGCGTACGCACAGAAGACTTCAAAGAACTGCGTTATAGCGGTTACCCCTTTGAACGATTGGTAGCGTCAGTAATAAGCGGAGAGGTCGATGCCGGCACGGTACGTACCGGCGTCCTGGAAACTTTGGCCGCCGAAGGCAAACTGCAGTTGGATAAGGTACACGTACTTAACCGACAGCAGGAACCGGGTTTTCCTTACCTGCTCAGCACACCGCTCTATCCTGAACATGTCTTCGCCTACCTACCTCACGTGAAAAATGAGGTGGTACGCCAGATCATGGCGCAATTACTGCTGATACCTGAAGCCAGTCTGGCAACCAAAACAACTCGTGTCGCAGGCTGGACTACACCGTTGGACTATAGGCCTGTCCGGCGTGTATTACAGGATCTCAAAGTGGAACCCTATGAACATTTTGGGAAAATCTATTTAATTGATTTGCTGCACCAGTATTGGTGGGTAATTCTAATCATTGCTTTCTTATTACTGATACTGCTGGTGATCAGTCTCCGGCTGCGTGAACTGGCTGAGACGCTGGAAACTGAGGTAAAGGAACGAATCCAGGCACTTGCATCAAGTGAGTCTCGTGTTCGTGCGCTTTTTGACAATGCAGGCGTCGGCATCGCTGAAATCGAATCAGCCAGTGGCAAATTCAGACATATTAATCAGTACTATTGCAACCTGCTCGGTTACACTGCTCAGGAGATGCTTAACATGGATTTTCAGACTATCACTCATCCGGATGACCTGCAGACTGATCTGGACAATATGGCTCAACTCATTGCAGGAGAAATCCAGGGTTTTTCCATGGAAAAACGTTATTACTGTAAAGACGGCAGCCTGATATGGGTAAATCTGATGGTAACGCCACTGTGGTCACCAGGTGAGTTACCTTCCCGGCACATTGCCGTGGTTGAGGGCATTGATGTACGTAAGCATGCTGAAGAGAATGCTGAATCTGCTCGCGTTGAGACTGAGCACCTTTTAGCAGAGTCGAATCAATCTCGTCGTGTGTTGCTCAGTATTCTGGAAGATCAAAAGCACACCGAAGAGAAACTCAGGCTTAGTGAAGCTCAATTGAACAAGCTGGCTCAGGCGGTAGAACAGAGTCCTGAAAGTATTGTTATAACTGACCTTGATGCCAGGATAGAATATGTTGATGAAGCTTTTGTGAATAAAACAGGATACTCTTATGAAGAGGTGATCGGTGAAAATCCGCGCATCCTTCATTCTGGTAAGACTCTCCCCGAGAACTATAATGTGATGTGGGAAACATTGAATCAGGGCAAGCCCTGGAAGGGTGAGTTTTATAATAAGTGTAAGGATGGGAAAGAATATATTGAGTTTGCACGGATTACACCCATTTGCCAACCAGATGGTGCTGTCAGCCATTTTGTGGCAGTCAAGGAAGATATCACCGAAAAAAAACGTGTGGCACAAGAGCTGGACAAACACCGCCATCATCTGGAAGATCTGGTCGCGGAGCGTACCACCGAGTTACGCGAGGCCGAATTCAAATATCATACCGTGGCGGATTTCACCTACGATTGGGAGACATGGATCGATAACAACGGTGACTGGCTTTATTGTTCTCCTGCCTGCGAACGCCTTACCGGCTATGGCGCCGAACAGTTCCTCACCAGACCTGCATTGTTCATAGAGCTTGTCCACCACGAAGAACGGGCTATGGTGAGTGAGCATCTGCAGCGACTTGAACCAGACAAAAATGTACACGATATTATATTTCGTATTCTGCGTAAAGATGGGGCACTTCGCTGGATTGAGCACATCTGCCAGCCTGTCCTTGATGAACAGGGTAACATTATAGGTCGACGTGCATCGAATCGTGATATCACAGAGCGTAAGGAATCTGAACAGGCACTGATTGTGGCTCGTAAAGGTGCCGATGCAGCCAATCGGGCCAAAAGTGCCTTCCTGACAAATATGAGTCATGAGATCCGTACACCCATGAATGCTATCATCGGGCTCACCGATTTAATGAAACGTGCATCTCCCACGCTGCAACAGTCTGAATGGCTTAATAAGATTGATGGGGCTGCCGAACATCTGCTCTCAATTATTAATGACATACTGGATTTCTCCAAGATTGAAGCTGGAAAGCTGATCCTTGAACACATTAATTTTAACCTGGGTGAAGTGTTCAATCACATCCAGTCACTATTGCAGGAACAGGCCAGTGTTAAAGGATTGACCATTGAAGTGGATAAAAATGCCATGCTGCACTGGCTCCGGGGTGATCCGACCCGCCTTGGCCAGGCTCTGCTGAACTTTGTCGGCAATGCCATTAAATTTACTGACCAGGGAAGTATTTCACTATGCTCAAAAATGCTGGAGAAGCAAGGTGACAAAGTGCTGGTACGCTTTGAAGTCCAGGATACGGGTATAGGGATCGAATCAGACAAGCAGTCATCCCTGTTTGACAGCTTTGAACAAGCCGATACCTCCACTACACGTCAATACGGCGGTACGGGTCTGGGACTGGCCATCACCCGACGTCTGGCACAGTTAATGGGTGGCGAAGTGGGTGTAGAAAGTCAACCGGGACAGGGCAGTAAATTCTGGTTCACTGCCTGGTTTGAACGCGGCCATGTCAATGAGCCAGCTGCTGTTTTGACAGAAACAGACAATATTGAGCAGGTACTGCAAGCTCATTGTGCCGGCTCACGCATTCTACTGGCCGAAGACAATGTCATCAATCGTGAGGTGGCAGTGGAACTGTTAAATGCTGCTGCGTTGCATGTTGATACCGTAGAAAACGGCTGGGAAGCAGTGGCAAGGATTCGTGATCATACTTATGATCTGGTTCTGATGGATATCCAGATGCCTGAAATGGATGGTCTGGAAGCAACGCGGTTGATCCGCTCTCTGGCTGGCAAGGCAGAGCTGCCAATTCTGGCCATGACCGCCAATGTTTATGAAGAAGATCGTCAGGCCTGTCAGGATGCCGGCATGAATGACTTTGTAGCCAAGCCTGTTGAACCAGACAAACTTTATTCCACACTGATCAAGTGGCTGCCAAAGCGCAGCGTCTCAAATAAAGTTAATTATCATGAGACATTACCAGTACCGGACACGCCAGACGATACAGCACTGATCGGGCAATTAATGACCATCAAAGGTTTGGATATACAGATAGGACTGCGCACTATGCGTGGTAATTCGAAGGCTTACCTGCGATTGTTACGCCAGTTTGATACAGCACATAATGATGACATGGTCAAAATGAGTGACGATCTTGAAGCTGGAGAAATTGAGAGTGCACAAGGTTTGTCTCATACCCTCAAGGGTGCAGCGGGCACTCTTGGTTTGACCGATCTACAGGCAGCGGCCATGAATCTGGATAATTTTCTTCGTTTTCAGGAGCACAGGCTTGATGAACAGGTTTCCCTGCTAATAAAAGCGGTTAGCGCTGAGCAGGCTGCTTTCCATGAAGCACTGCACAATATCGTTATGTTACTACCGCCACAGCAATTATTTGAAACGGATCATACAAAGGCACAGGAAATACTTGATCGTCTACACATACTGATTGCCAAAGATGAGGTTGAGGCGAATAGTCTGTTTGAGGAATCAAGTTTATTATTACAATGGGCTTTTGGTCCGATTGTAGAACAGCTTGCTCAGCAGCTGGAAATTTTTAATTACCCAGCAGCCCTGTCAATCATTAAGTCGATATCAGATTCATTAACTGTCACAGAGAATGAGAAGCCAACAGATATCGAAGAGCCCTGAGAGAGTCCAGCAGTATTAATCCCTCAGTAATGATAATACCTTGAGTAAAATTTACTACCCATTGGTCATAAACAGTTTTAAATAGTCGCTTTTTATTCTGAACACCCGTCTTGAACAAATTGCTCTATCCAGCTGAGCTGTTTTGAGTTTGCTTCTGTTTTCTTTTTTCTCGATCAATATAGTGGACCCCACTGTCAAGACAACACAATTAAAAAATAAGATATATAATATCCATCATCATTTCTGCTGTCATGCAGCCAGTTT
>JAHXHI010000278.1 GCA_025656775.1 gamma proteobacterium symbiont of Bathyaustriella thionipta | reverse complement strand
TTTTCAATATCTAGCCGATAATTTTTCACGAAAACACTTCTTTTTGATATTAAGTTGTTGTTTTATATATCACAAGAAGACCTGCACCCGACTGGAACTATCAAACAGGTGCTCATGAAGTCAATGATCGCTGGCTTGAAATTCTTGGTTTGAACCGTGAAGATATCAATAATGATATCAGTGATTGGGAATCACGTATTCATCCTGATGATCGGGAGAGTATTGTTTCTATAGTAGAAAAGTCCATCAAGACTGATAAACCTTATGTGGGCGATTTTAGAATGCAGCATAAGGATGGTCACTGGGTATGGATACAGGGGTCAGGTTCATTAATTGAATCACAAAAGCTCACTGATGAGCCCTTGCGTCTGTGTGGCATACACCAGGATATCAGCTATCGTAAACAAATGGAAAAGGAACTGGAATTCAGAGCTAAACATGATTGTTTAACAGGCTTGTATAATCGGGTAGAACTGGAAAAAGAATGTCAGGAAGAAATAACAAGGGCCAGAAGATACCAGCATTCATTTTCAATTTTTATGATAGATATTGATCATTTCAAGCCAATTAATGACACCTACGGACATCTGTCAGGTGATCAGGTATTAAAGCAGTTTGCTGATTTTTTAAAGGAAACGGTGCGTACTACAGATTATGTTGCACGTTACGGCGGTGAAGAATTTGTGGTGATTTTACCTGAGACATCACTTATTAAAGCGGAAGAACTGGCTGAGCGACTGAGAGTACAAACGACAGAACTTGATGTATCTCTGCAACAGACCACTCTCAAAATTACTATCTGTATTGGTATTTCCTCATATCCTGAGCATGGCAAATCTTATGATAAATTACTTGAAGCCGCTGATGCAGCGATGTATCAGTCAAAAAATAATGGTCGCAATTGTGTCCGTTTGGCTTCGTGTCATAATGACGCTTAAGTCAATATTTAGATGGTGTGTCTAAACTGTCTTAAGTCTTCAGGTACGCCAGTTAATTTCCGGCTGATTTTGCTGTTTGAGAAAATGATTGATTTTAGAAAAAGGTTTGCTGCCGAAAAAACCACGGTAGGCAGACAGAGGTGAGGGGTGTGGCGAGCGCAGGACAAAGTGCCGCTCAGTGTTGATAATGGCGCCTTTTTTTTGCGCGTAAGCACCCCATAAAATGAAGGCAATCGGGCGTGTCTGCTGATTTAATTCATTGATAATCGCATCGGTGAATTCTTCCCAGCCCCTGCCCTGATGTGAGTTTGCCTGACCACTGGCAACCGTTAACACGCTATTGAGTAATAATACGCCCTGTTCTGCCCAGGACTGCAGGTGGCCATTATGATTTTCAATTCCTAAGTCGTCCTGTAGTTCTTTATAGATATTTATCAATGATTTTGGAATAGGTTTAACATCAGGCAATACTGAGAAACATAATCCATGCGCATGACCTGGTGTTGGATAGGGATCCTGTCCGAGAATGACAACCTTGACCTGATTCAGTGGTGTGCTGTTAAGCGCATTAAACCAGAGGCTGGAGTGGGGTAATATCACTTTTCCCTGATCTTTTTCATGACGCAGAAAATCTCTTAATGATGACATTTTTTCAGATTCAAGTGTCGTTTGAAGCGTGTTTTTCCAGGTCTCATCAAGCTGGATGGTAGCCATTGGTTATCCTCTGTCTGTCATTGTTAAAAGTGTGTGCTTTTTTTGAAAATATGAAATAAGGTATTAAAAAAGTGCTTGTTAGTGTTGTCGTCATGGATTTTTATTGTATCAGAAAAAAGTTATTTTTAATAAAGCAATCCTGTTTCTTTTGTTATTATAAAAATTTACACTAGAGTTTAAGAAGTAAATCGGTTGAGCATGAGCGTATTTTTCATAAATATCATAGTGCCTTCCATAGAGAATACGTTGCTTCAGTGCTGTTAAATATAGGTTATAAGGAGAGATAAAGGGATGAATCGTTTTATACAAGTTGCAATGGCATTAATGTTGACAGTAACACTATCGGGAGTGACTCATGCGGAGAATAGCCTGTATGCTTTTAGTGTCGGAATATTGGATCATGATACCGATTATCTCTGGAGTGATATTCGGCGGGAGCATGGAGTCGACTTAAATCTGGAGGCAATTTTTTCTCCCTCTGTTGATTTTTCTGGCGGCAAAATCCGTCCGGCACTGGGTGCTTCCCTTAATAGTAATGGTGAGACCAGTAAGATCTATCTGGATGCTCGCTGGGATTCGGAGTATTCAAAGGGTTGGTTTTGGGGAATTGGACTGGGGTTAGCTGGACATGATGGTAAACTTTCCAGGAAAGATAAAGACCGCAAGGCACTTGGCTCAAGAGTACTGTTCCATGTACCGCTGGAGGCAGGTTACCGGATAGGTGAGCAAGCCTATCTCTCAATCTATTTTGACCATATTTCAAATGCGGGTCTTAAAGATGAGAACCAGGGAATGGATACCCTTGGTATCCGCTATCGACATTTATTTCATTGATTTGTTTCGATAAAATTGAACAAAAACAGCTCAGCCTCAGGGGCTGATTTTGCTTTAAATTATCCAGTGTAAATTCTGATTAATTTTCTGACGGGTATCTTCGACAGATTTTGTGTGTTCAGCAATAATGGCAATACTGCCTTTTTGTGATGGATAGAGCACACCATTAAATTGACTGTCAGCAAGTGATGAAGGCTGATTGATGGATTGTGTGGGTAGTAAAATCACAGTGACCAGTCCCTGTGCTGTGTTAAGCACCAAATGAATGCCGGTATGGCCGCCGACAATACAATGTCCTAAAAATGACACCTGCCCAATAGGACCTTCTAATTTTCCTCCATAAGATGCCAGCATCGTATCAATACTGCTTTTGGGTACATCCATGCGAACATTCAGCGCATGGGTATCTTCATGAACATGAGTGATGACATCTTGAGCCAGTTGTGCACTATTAATGGTTACAGGTATTAATAAATAGGCACTGAAGGCGATAATAACAGAGGCAGCCACACTGCGGATAAACCTGTTTCGCCATTTTTTTTGACGTTTTTTAAGATGCTCTCGCTTATGTTGTGATAATTGCTGAGAAAGGATAACCCGA
This sequence comes from gamma proteobacterium symbiont of Bathyaustriella thionipta, assembly GCA_025656775.1. Classification (GTDB taxonomy): domain Bacteria; phylum Pseudomonadota; class Gammaproteobacteria; order GRL18; family GRL18; genus GRL18. Next base: position 7,215 of record JAHXHI010000278.1, on the reverse strand, counting down.
TCAGTGAGGTTTTCTGGTGCTGCAATCGTCAGAGTATCCTGCAGCTTCTGATTAAATCTCTGCTGTTCGTGAGTAAAATGGCGGTTATATTGATTTTGCTGTTTTTTCTTTAAAAATTCAGGATCTTGATTATCAGGATCAATGGTAGCCGTTTTTCGAAACTCAAGATCATCCACCTGGGATACTCCCCTCACTTACATTGTTCATTTTTTCTGCGTTAACTGAGCTGACTGAAGACAAACTTAATTTCCTGAATTTCAGCTTTGAGACAGGGTTTAAGTCGTTATCCTGTGTATTGGCAACCTGTCTTTGCTTAATTGACGCTTGAGTTGATCACGTGCTCTAAATAAACGAGTATTGACCGTATTCAGATTCAACTTTAATAATTGTGCAATTTCGCTGGTTTTATAACCGCCGATGGTTTGCAGCAGTAGCGGCTCTCGATAATCAATATCAAGATTGAGTATTGCCTGATGTAACTGCTGTGTTTCTATTGATTGATCAGGGCTCAGATTAACCTTATCCTCAACAACAACATCTTCTATATTAACGAGATCAAGTCGCTTACGCTCAAAACGTCGGGCATTTTCCCTGCGTAAAATGGTAATGAGCCAGCTTTTAGCTTTTTTCTCGTCTTCTAATTTGTCCAATGCCTTCCAGGCTCTTAAAAAAGTTTCCTGGACCAGATCATCGGCAATAGAATGGTTACTGCATAACCAATAGGCAAAGCGATAAAGATCATTTGAATAGGCCTTGACCAATGTTTCAAAACGATTTTGCCTGCTTACACTCTCATAGACCGGAGGTTCAATGGTTTTCTTTCCAATTGTTAATTTTTTTGTATTAAACATGGCTGATTCACAAGGTTTTTATATAAGCGATCCTGAAATAAAGAAAAACAGTATTTCATGACCCCCTAATTTATTATTAATAATCTATAAGCAGTTTAAAATATTAATTCTTTTTTTGGTACTTCGGAAAATACTTATTCATTGTTAATGAACAGTATTGATCTTTCTACCTGAACCGCTAATTAATAGCAATGATGTTCAGGTTATTGGTGGTATGTATGATAGTGTTCACAAATAAATGAGTATGGACTTAACAGGGGTGGCTAAGAAACCTATACTCCATAGACACGAATGATGCATATAAAATGAAATTTTTTTATTTATCATCAGGTCTAGTAAAGTAAGCCAGTCATTGGTAAATTTTATTTTGGGTTTTTGACCTGATAATGACTTTGAAGCGCGCTAAATGATTAGCGTCTTCTTTTTTCATCCATTAATCTATAAGGAAAAAAAAATGGGAAACACTAAAAAAACAGCATTGATCAGTTTATTCGCACTTGCTCTGGCAACTCTGGGTGCAACTGCTCATGCTGGCAAGCCTGGTTTTGAAAAATGTCAGGGTATTGCTAAAGCCGGTATGAATGATTGCGGTACCAGCAAACATGCTTGTGCAGGTATGGCCAAGACTGATGCAGCTCCAGATGAGTGGGTTTATGTTCCAGAAGGCACATGTGAAAAAATTGCTGGAAACAAAGGCAAAAAATAAGACGTATTGTCTTATGAGAGAGTATCAGATAATTGTCTGATACTCTTATTATTAAAAAAATAAGAGTGTGTTGTTTGTTAGCAAAATGCTTACTTTTTTAATCTCAAATTAAATAGCGTACAAATAACTCCCCCTTTAAATACATTACGCAGACAAAATAAAAATGATAAAAAAAATTATATTTGCACGTAACGATATTATGCTTCATGGTTTTGAGCTTATGGTTCGCCTGTATCTATTGAAAATTTTTTTTTCAATCAGGCCTCACCAAAATTCAATCATGGCAAACCACACTGGATTTATTCGCCTATGAATATTCTGTACCTCTGTTATCACCCAAAGTAGCCGCTATTATGGGTACTGGCGGTGAATTAATTCTGCCTGTTTTACTCTTACTGGGTTTAATGACCCGTCCTGCAGCAATTGGTCTTTTTATTTTAAATGCAGTTGCAGCCTATGCTTATGCACTCACAGATTTTTATAATTTTACGGGTATGATGGATCATATTTTATGGGGTGCAATGATTCTGGTTTATGTTTTATATGGCCCGAGTCCCTTATCAATTGATAGTCTGTTATCTAAAAAAACAAATGATTTAGGTTAAGTGACTTTCAAGGAATAGAAACCTTTATTTCATTGCCATCATATTGATGTACACTGTCATGCCCTCTGATAATCACTGTTTTGGTGTTGGCGGGCAGTGTGGCTGTTAAAGAGCGAGTAAATGGCTGCTCGCTGACGTGAGGATGATGTAAAGTTCTGGTGGCCAGAATATTACCACTGGTGTCTAAAATCTCCCATCTGTCTGCATAATGCTCCCAACCTGTATCGTCATGCAATAAAGTTACATTAAACTGATATTGCTGATCACCTCGTGGTTTGACATCCACAGCAACGACTTTGACCTGATTAGCAAGGGTGTTAGTCATCATAAATAAAGCGTTAAACATAAAAAAACAGAAAAAAAGAGGTTTCATCAGCTTATCCTGTAGAAATTATAATAATGTTTATATTATGATAGCAGTTTATATGGCTTCATAGCAGGCAGGTAGTATTTTGAATAGTGGTCTTGGTGTCGTTGGTATTGTGATTATTTCTCTGGTTGTCTATTTTCTGGCAATCTGGTGGATTAGAAAATGGATGATTAATAATCAGGTATCCTGTTTTTGGCGTAGCCTCTTTTTAGCCGTGTTTCTGGCTCCTGGACTCATGCTCTATGGTGAGCATGCTGGTTTCCCACTGCCTTCTTTTGCCTGGATGTCGGCAGCCAACAATGCCTATAGCTGCATAGAAAACTCCCTGTTTTGTTCAATCAAACTCAATCTTTTTTTATCGATTTTACCCTTTTTAGCGACGTGGACCTTTGTTTATCTGATGTGCAAAGTACCTGAAAAAGAGTAATTTATTTATTCTGACTGTTTATTTCAATAAAGATTGATATTCAGCTTTAAGTTTGCTCAGTTTGGGCGATATAACTGCCTGACAATAGCCGTTTGTGGGATTAAGCTGAAAATAATTCTGATGGTATTTTTCTGCTTCATAAAAGGTTTCTAAAGGTTTAACTTCGGTGACTATTGGATTCGCCCATATGTCACTGGCATCTAACTGAGCAATGTAGTCCTTTGCCATGGATAATTGCTCGTCATTGTGACAAAGAATTATTGAGCGATATTGAGTCCCGGTATCAGCACCCTGGCGATTTAATGTGGTTGGGTCGTGGATGGTAAAAAAGACCTGTAATAGTGTCTGAAAATTAATAATGTTGCTATCATAGGTAATTTGCACGACTTCAGCATGGCCTGTTGTGCCCGTGCAGATTTGCTGATAAGTCGGGTTTTCAATGGTTCCGTCAGCGTATCCCGAAACAAAATTTGCTATGCCCTTTAGATTTTTTAGTGTGGCATCAAGGCACCAAAAACACCCCCCGCCCAGTGTCGCTATTGTCATAAATTGTACTCTTAATGAGAATTAAAATGGCAGGTTCTCTTGAATCCGCGCATTAACTGAATAGACTGAAATTTTCTGTGCCTGAAAATTAAAATGCAGATTTTTCAGGTGAATGGGAATACGTTGACAAAACCGTTTTCAGTTATTTTTTCTGAACAACAAAAGAGAGCACCTTCCCTTCGGTATTCTCCTCCAGAATGGTATGTCCCATCTGCATTGACAAGCTATGAATTTCGCGGATGAAGTCCCTGTTGTTTGCGATAATTTTCAGGTGATCGCCTGAAGTCATCTTTGCGAGTGCAGCTTTGGTACGCAAAATGGGCATAGGACAATCCAGATCAATGATGTCAAGCCTCTCTTCAAAGGCCAGGTTTTCACTCATGGTCATTTCCTCCAGTCGTTCATGTCTATCAGTACTTCTTATTGATACATTCAAGGATAGGAAATTCAATACCACTTTTCAATCAATAAACTGAAAATTATATCAATTTGTTGTTTCAGGCTAATATTTGCAACAGATATGAATCATGTGCTGGACTGAGCTTTGCCAGATATTCTCATTGCATAAAAAATATGCTGAATAGCGACTTAATTTGTTATAATCAAGCATCTGTGAATTCTAAATGTGTGAAGTAAATCGCCACATGAAAAAAATAAAACACTGTTCCACAAGACGAATCTCTTATTGTAAGCTAGATTCTGCTGTCAATTCTGATAGCCCCTTTCATTATGACAATGAGTCAGCTTATCAAATATGGAAAAAGCATAAACTCAGGAATTATCCCGATTCACTATCAAAACTGGTTGTACCTGTTCACGATCCAAAAGCATTAACAGCACAGGAGTTACAGCAAATAAAAAATAATCTGCTTAAAACCAATATGGTTATTTATGATATCGGCAGAGATGCACAGGAAGACAAATCAATTCCCGAGCAAATAGGCATTCAACTGGGAATCCACTCACTGGATAAAAATGAATGTACTGATGATGATGGCTTTACGTCGATTCAGGTTGTGGATGATGGTTTACATGCCATCTATATTCCCTATAGCGAAAAAGGCATTAACTGGCACACCGATGGCTATTACAACCGCCTGTCAGAGCAAATCTACAGTATGATTCTGCATTGTGTCAGACCGGCACAGGAGGGGGGTGAAAACCAGCTTTGGGATAACGAGATTATTTACATGATGCTCAGGGATGAAAATCCCGATTACATCAAGGCACTCATGGCACCGGATGCCATGACTATCCCCAAAAACGTCTTAAATGGTCAACTGGTTCGACCGGATCGCAGCGGCCCGGTGTTTATGATCACTGATGAAGGCCGTCTGCATATGCGTTATACAGCCAGGGCACGTAATGTCATCTGGAAAGACGATGAGTTAATACAACAGGCGCAGCAAACCTTACGCAGCTTGCTCAATAGTGATTCACACAATATGTTTCAGGGCCGTCTGGAAGCTGGGCAAGGTCTGGTCTGCAATAATGTCTTACATACCCGAACGGCGTTTAAAGATGATAAAGAAAATCCTCGATTACTCTATCGCGGGCGTTATTTTGATAAGATTAAATTGTAGTTGTGTGATTACCAGGGGATAGTGGCGGATAAATTTTCCTGTCAGTTTTGAATTAATTTGACACTAAGCAGCACGAGACAAAGTATCCTGACGATAATATTGTTTTAGTTGTTCATAGACATCGGGACAATATTGAAACAGAATATCGGGTGCAGTGAAAAAATATTCACTGATAACAGCAAAAAACTCTGCAGGATTAGTGCTGGCATAGGGATTGATATAACTATGCTGAAAATTGTCAAGATTATTGTTTAATAATTCGTAAGCCTGACTTAGTGTCTGACTCCATTGCTCAATAGGCATATTGGGATGAAGTGGGGGCATACCATTTGCTCGTCCATTAAGCATATCGAGTTTGTGGGCAAACTCATGAATGACGACATTATACCCGGGTAGAAGGTTATAACTTTCATGTTCCACGTCATCCCATGAAAGAACTAATGGGCCACGGTCCCAGGCTTCGCCGCTGAGGGTATTGTTTTCGTGATGGACAAGGCCATTGGCACTCGTAATTTTACGATTGACTTTAAATGCGCCTGGATAAATGATTATTTCTACCCAACCGTTAAAGGCACCCATTCCAAGATTAAGAATTTGTAAACAAGCCTGAGCGGCAATAGTGATTTGCATAGCTCTTGTGATTTTAAAATTTTTGGCACCAACCATTGTTTTTTTGTATAAAAACAATGTGCTTAGTTTACGTAGCTGAACTTTTTCTTTATTTGACAGGTGTTGAAGCAGGGGAAGCTTAATGGTGCTATGATGCCATTCACTATAAGAAATAGCATGTTTTTTCAGTATTCTTCTGATAAAGTATTTTTTTATAAAATTCATTTTTAAAATCAAGAAATTGCAGTAAAAAACTAATATAAAGCAAATTCCGGGCAAGGAGCAAACAAGTGCTTACTATAGATGAATTGTATTGTAATATCGATGCTTTTCAATGATGTCAGGTTCTGACCTGAAACAGTGATTTCAAAATTATGAAAAATACTTTTTTTTACCCATCAGGTACCGCCTGGTGATAACTATCTACACAACGATATTCATCTGCGTGATTGCCCTCCAGATGAGCCGGAAAATGCACATTCACATCTTATTGCCATGCTTCTAGGGGCATCTGAATCTATCGCAGTCACAGAAGCAAAATTAGACTTAGGCCAATATCAGTCAGTGATGCTGGTAGAGCTGGATGGTCCGCGTACTCGTCAGGTAAATATACAGGTTATTGGAGAATAGCTAAGCTTCATCCGCACCAATGAGTTTGTAATCAATACTGATTCTGTCAGATGCATTTGGACGAAAATAATTATCAGCATAAGCCACATGTTCAGGATGGTTTCGGTAGGACTCAATAACATGGGTATTGGCAAAACGAATTAACCAGCACCACTGATATTGGGCATCAGCTTTGATGGCAGTACCGCTCCAGGTGGCTCGTACACCAGGGATGTTATTCAAGACCTGTCGGCCTTTGGCTGCCAGTTCGTCAGATGCCTGCTCATCGCTCGTCGTATTATAGATGATCAGGTGTTCTACCGGACGGCACACGTTACAATTGCTTAATGCTTCCTGAGCGTGATCGGAAGCATTGATTGAGGCAAACCAATCCAAAACAAAGCGGCTGCTTTCCTGAGTAATACAGGCATTGATTTCTTTCCAGCAACTGAGTGATTGAATGGCTTGAATGGTATGTTTTTCCAGTTCAACACTTACATCTGTCAGGACTTCTGTGGATTCAATAATGGGAATGGCACAGGCTTGGCTGATAACATTTATATTATTTTTTATTGTGTTGTCCAAAGTGTGCTTCAGTATCATGGCATTGCAGCCCAGCCGAATAGATAAAGAGGCCTGTTCTGTTGTTTCAATGTTTTGTGCAAGCAAAGCAACCGGTGATTTGCATTGACGTGCAAGCCTTTCAATAGAGGGCAATAAATCAAAATCAGTACGATTCATATCCATACTAAGGACAATAGGTGCATTGCTGTTTTCAGCAGCGTTAAGTAACCCTTTAGCAACAGGCAGTGTTGAAATATATAGTGGACCCCGAAAACTGGACAATAGGTTAAGATATAAGAGCTAACCTAATGGGGAACCTAAAAATGAGTAGAAAGAGAAAATCAT
>JAHXHI010000117.1 GCA_025656775.1 gamma proteobacterium symbiont of Bathyaustriella thionipta | reverse complement strand
ATGATTTTCTCTTTCTACTCATTTTTAGGTTCCCCATTAGGTTAGCTCTTATATCTTAACCTATTGTCCAGTTTTCGGGGTCCACTATAAGCAACAGGAAAAAAAATTTCGGTAGCATGAGAAATATTTTTAAGAAAGCGGTGTTTAATGATTTCCAGTATGTTCAGAGATTTTTTATCGAGGGTATTAATTAATGATGAGTCTGCATGAGTATTATCCCTGTGTTGTTTTTTACTCAGTTCTGATATTGCATCCAAAGCGGGATTAAATAGACTAACGGCAATGTTATCATGATGAACACGAACAACACTCACTTCCAGATTAAAACTCTTCTGCTCTGCTTGCTGCTCAATATCAAAGTGCACATCAAGTAAGTCATTGACTTGAATGCTATCAGCGATATCCTCATCACCATGATAAATAAGGTTCAGGCCATCAAAACCAAAATTCTCGATAACAAAATTCCACGAGCGGTACATTTTGTCATGAACCACTGCATTAAGTCTTACTGGTAATCTATTATGATTTCTTCGTTCCAATGACAAGTCACCTTCATAGTCTTATTCCTAACTAAAGAATAGGTTATGGTCAATAAAGATCAAGTATTGGCATCATGAATACAGCAACTATAAAACCTGGAGACTCTCTGAAAGAAGACTTATTTATTAGCTATTGTGAATATCAAGTATTTCATTTTCTCTATCGAAATTCGACTGCATTGCTTTATCATTACGGCGCTTATCAATATCATTAAGATAGTTTTGATCAATATCCCCTGTCACATATTCACCATTAAACACTGAACAATCAAACTGACTAATATATTTATTTCCGCGTTGACAAGATTGAATCAGGTCTTCCAGATCCTGATATATCAACCAGTCAGCACCAATTTCTTTAGCAATTTCATCAGAAGAACGTTGGTGTGCAACAAACTCTTCAGGTGAAGGCATATCAATACCATACACATTGGGATATTTTACTGCGGGTGATGCTGATGCAAAAAAGACTTTTTTTGCTCCTGCTTCACGCGCCATTTTTACGATTTGAGAAGAGGTTGTGCCGCGCACAATTGAATCGTCAACCAATAAGACATTTCTTCCTTTAAATTCTAGTTCCATGGCGTTAAGTTTTTTCTTAACTGAGCTCTTTCTTTGCTTTTGACCCGGCATAATAAAAGTACGACCAATATAACGGTTTTTAATAAACCCTTCGCGGTAACGTACACCTAATGCATTAGCCAGCTCAAGTGCAGAAGAACGGCTGGTATCTGGTATAGGCATCACTACATCAATATCATGATCTGGATGGATTTTTAGTATTTTTTTGGCCAGTTTTTCACCCATTCTAAGTCGCGCTTTATAAACAGAGATATTGTCCATGATTGAATCTGGTCGGGCAAAATAAACATGCTCAAAAATACAGGGATTGTAACTGGTGTTTTCTGCACATTGCTGAATAAAAACTTCACCTTGTGCTGTTATAATGACGGCTTCACCTGGCTTGATGTCATCAATGAGTTCAAATCCCTGCACATCCAGTGCGACACTTTCAGAAGCAATACAATATTCCACTCCTTGACCAGAATCTCTTTTTCCATAAACCACCGGGCGAATACCATGGGGGTCCCGGAAACCGACAATGCCATAACCGGTAATCATAGCAACACTGGCATAGGCACCTCGACAACGTTTGTGAACCACACGAATGGCATTAAACACATCTTCTTCATTAATACGCAGTTTATGTGAAGTCTGAATTTCATGAGCAAAAACATTGAGCAGTACTTCAGAATCAGAGTCAGTATTAAGATGCCTCAAATCCTGATTGTAGATCTCTTCCTTTAATTCGTTAGCATTTGTTAAATTACCATTATGGGCTAGAGCGATACCATAGGGTGAATTAACATAAAGAGGTTGAGCTTCAGCAGAAGAAGAGCTGCCAGCGGTAGGATAACGAACATGGCCTATTCCCATATTGCCCCGTAATCGCATCATATCATTGGTTGAAAAAACATCTTTAACCAGACCGTTATCTTTACGCAAATGCAGCCGTTTATCGTCATAAGTCACAATACCTGCAGCATCCTGACCACGATGCTGAAGTACTGTTAAACCATCATATAGATCCTGGTTTACATTATTTTTTGCAACAATACCGATAATGCCACACATATGTTATACACCTAAACTAGTAATGAAGTTTTGCAGCAATATGAGGGGGTAAAAAATCCTTCATAACAACTGCAAGTTGTTGAAAATGAGTAATTAAAGCTGACTCTTTCCACCATGGATCTTGTGGAACCAGAGTAAATCCTGCTAATAAAACCAATATACCGACAATAATAATGCCCCGAGCAATGCCAAATAACATCCCTATAGAGCGATCCGTACCCGATAATCCCGTACTATCAACTAATTTCGCAGCAAGATTAGTCACCAGCGCAGAAACGATCAATGTCAAAATAAATAACAAAGCAAATGAGACTAAAGACAAAATTGACGGCGGTAAATTTAAATAGGGATTAATAAAAACAGACATTTGATCCATAAACATCAAACTGATCCATACAGCCAAAATCCAGCCTGCAAGTGCAAGTGATTCACGGACAAATCCGCGAAACAGACTAATCACTGTAGAAACAGCAATGATGGCGATAATAATATAATCGGGCCAGATGAGTGACACTTATTATTCTCAATATTCGAAGTAAGTTGTACATTTTATCATGTCAGAGAAGCATTTAAATAAAAAAATGTAATAATTTTAGAATAAATAAACTATTTGCTCAGCTAACATACATCGATTAACGTGTTCTTTATCTCAGGTTTTATACTTGACAATAACGGTGTCACTGAGCTTAAACTTTGACTCGATTTGTTTCTTTATATTAGAAATTTGTTCAAATTTTAAATAAGGCCCCACACGGAGCCGGTAAATACGCCCTTTTGAGGTGACTATTGACTCAATGTATGCTTTGAACTTATTTTTTCGTAATCTGGATTGTAATGCAAGCGCATTATTTTTTTGACTAAAGCTAGCAATTTGCAGGGTATAAGCCCTGTTAATTTTTGAATTTTCAGGCTTGCTGACTTTTTCATAGTGAGTATCAACCACAGGTGTCACTTTTTTACTGCTGGTATTTTCTGACTTAGACTGTTTGCTCAGTTTATTACCCGAAGTGGTTTCCTTTACCAGGGTGCTCTCTGGATGAGCAGTGATAGATTTAGGTGCAGGCATTGTCATTGGCTGTGGTATATCGGGCAATGCTTTTGCTAACTTTTTAGGCATCACCGGTATATTTTTATCAAGAAATGTTTTATCAAGGTCAGGACCACCATTGAGTAATAAAGGGATAACAATAACGCCTAAAGATACCAGAACTATGGCACCTATCATTCGTTGTTTTATATTCACTGTATTTTGTTCACTCATGATTGTTTTCTATGTTCCAGTGATTGTAAGGCGTCCGTCACGGTAAAAAAAGAACCAAAAACAAGTAATGGCTCAATATTACCCATTAATGCATTACTTTTTGCAAAATCTTCATAAGCCAGATCAAAATTATCAAATGTTTGAGTGTTCGGCTTAGAAGCGGGTAAAACTTGATTCATTTTGTTTCTGGCAATACGCTTAATAATCATTTCAAGTTCAGCTGCAGGCATAGCTCTTGGTGAATCCAGCTCAATAATACGCCAGCTATCAACAATCGGCTCAAGAATAGTGATAACCTCAGTCACATCTTTATCTTTTAACATGCCTACAATCACATTTAATTTATTTGAAGAACCGAGATGTTCACATGATTGCTTTAAGATTTTAGCCGCCTGTACATTATGTGCGACATCAAGAATAACAAGTGGATCAGTACTCATAATCTGAAAACGACCACTCAGTTGAACATTCTGTAACCCGCGTTTTATTTCGGCCTGAGTGACTGGAAATTGATATTTCAATAGCTCCAACACCATTAACACATTGGATGCATTTTTAAACTGTGCAGAGCCTTTCAAATTAGGTGAAGGCAAGTTATAACGAGAATTAAAGTGCCTGAGATTATTTGCAGCAAGCCAACCCCATTGATTAATATTTACTTCAGAATTCAACGAGTTAAATTTTTGTTCAGGTGTTTGTGCTGCACTATTCTGATCCCTTAGAGTGTAGTGGTAATCAACAGAAAACTGAAAAAAAGTAAGCCCCTGCTCTATGACTAATTTTTCAATACTTTCGGGTAAATCACTATCACCATAAAGTGCAGGCTTATGTTTGCGATAAATTCCTGCTTTTTCCAGACCAATCGCATTACGATTATCACCAAGCCAGTCTTGATGATCAATATCAACTGTAGTGACCAGAGCAATATCGGGGTCGATGACATTCACAGCATCCAGACGCCCTCCAAGACCGACTTCTAATACCGCAATATCGCATAACTGATGATGAATAATATCAATGGCCGCCAGAGTGCCAAACTCAAAATAGGTTAAGGAAAGCTCACCACGGGCGTGATCAATGCGCTCAAACGAATCACAAATTAATTGCTCATCAACGGGCGTCTGGTTAATCTTAATCCGTTCATTATAATGAAGCAAATGAGGTGAAGTATAACTACCGACACGATAACCTGCTTCACACAAAATGGCTTCAAGCATGGCTACCGTGGAACCTTTACCATTGGTACCGGCAACAGTTATCACGGTAAAAGGTAAATTGCATTGAGATGACTCATAGCAGTCAGGTAATAATTTTTTAACAACCTGTGCCACTCTTTCCAAACCCATATCAATTTCAGAGGGATGCAGAGTTTCTTGCCAGTTGAGCCAATCCTGGAGTGTTTTAGGCATCAGGCCCGTTTATTCATCAACATGGATAAAATGTTAACCAGTCTGTCACCCATTTCGAGACGTGATACAATCATATCAATGGCGCCATGTTCGAGTAAGAACTCACTACGTTGGAACCCTTCTGGTAATTTTTCACGAACAGTTTGCTCAATGACTCGTGGGCCTGCAAAGCCAATTAACGCATTAGGCTCAGCAATATTAATATCACCTAATGTGGCAAAACTGGCAGAAACCCCACCCATAGTTGGATCGGTCATAACCGACACGAATGGTAAACCTCGACGACGCATTTTACCCAGAGCCGCACTGGTTTTAGCCATTTGCATCAAAGAAAATAGTGCTTCCTGCATTCTGGCACCACCACTGGCTGCAAAACAGACAAATGGTAAATCATTTTCAAGACAGTAATTGACTGCTCTGACAAATTTCTCTCCCACAACAGCTCCCATTGAACCGCCCATAAAGCGGAATTCAAAGGCGGCTACAACCAAAGGAAATTCATTGATTTTTCCCTCCATTGTAATGAGTGCATCTTTCTCAGCAGAAGATTTTTGTGAAGCCGTAATACGATCTTTATATTTTTTTGAATCTTTAAATTTTAGTTCATCAACAGGCTCTAAATTTTCTGATAATTCAATTGACGTACCTTCATCAAAAAGATTATCAAGGCGTTTTCTGGCCCCAATGCGCATATGATGTTCGCATTTAGGACAAACTTCCTGATTTCGTTCAAGTTCAACCCGATATAAAACAGCACTACAAGCGGGACATTTATCCCACAAGCCTTCAGGCACTGCTTTTTTAGATGCGCCATCAGTACTAATTGATGGTAGTAAGCGTGTAAACCAATTACTCATAATTGTTTCTCTATTGTGTTCGTTAGAGTTAAAACCTGTTTCTTACTCTAACTTATCCTGTGTTAAATACCTTTAAAAAAGACTTTATGCATCCATTGCGGAACGCATGGAAGATAAAACCTGACTAATTTCTTTAATGGTTTTTTTGTTCCCTTCTTCATTACTCAGAGAGTGGGCATTTTTTTCAACTAAATTAACCAGAGCACTGCCAACAACAACAGCTTCAGCAACTTGACCTACTGCGGCAGCTGTACCAGCGTTTTTTATACCGAAGCCAACACCCACCGGTAAATCAGTGACTTCTTTAATTACTTCCAGACGTTTGGCAACTCCATCCGTATTTAACGCAGAAGTTCCCGTTACCCCTTTAACGGACACATAATAAACAAAACCACTGGCATGCTGACAAATAATCTGCATCCGTTCTTTAGTCGTTGTCGGTGATAAAAGGAAAATTGGATCCAGATCATATTTTCTAAGAGCAGGAATGTAGGTGTCTGCTTCTTCTGGTGGAATGTCAACGGTTAAGACCCCATCAACACCGGATTCACCTGCTGTTTTAGCAAAGGTTTCATAACCCATTACTTCGATTGGGTTGAGATAGCCCATAATAACCACTGGCGTCTCATTATTAGTGGTTCGAAAACTTTTCACAATCGCAAGCACATCAGTCAATGACGTGCCATAAATTAAAGCTCTTTCACTGGCTTTTTGAATAACGGGCCCATCCGCCATCGGATCTGAAAAGGGCACTCCTAATTCAATGATATCGGCACCGGATTCAACCATGGCATGCATTAAATCAAGCGTAATTTCAGGGTTTGGATCGCCTGTTGCAACATAAGGAATCAAGGCTTTCTTGTTATTTTCTTTAAGCTGTGCAAAACAACCTTTTATACGACTCATTCTACTTATCTTCTCTTTGTACATGATTCAGGACCAGTCAATATATCAGTCCAGTTTTATCTATATTGATTAAAATTCAATACCATCAATGGTTGCAACCGTATGGATATCCTTATCACCACGTCCGGACAAATTAGCAATAATAATCTGATCGTTATCCATGGTAGGTGCTAGCTTCGTCACATAGGCTATGGCATGGCTGGACTCTAATGCCGGCATAATGCCTTCTATTTTAGTGAGATCATGAAAACCACGCAGGGCTTCTTCATCAGTTACTGAAACATAGTTTGCCCGTCCAATATCCTTTAACCAGGAATGTTCCGGACCGACACCAGGATAGTCAAGCCCTGCGGAGACAGAATGTGTTGGAATTATTTGTCCGTGGCGATCTTCCATTAAGTAAGTGCGATTACCATGTAAGACACCGGGTTTGCCGGCACATAGTGGTGCTGCATGTTCGCCTGTTTCCAGACCATGCCCTGCCGCTTCAACGCCATACATAGACACATCCAGGTCATCAACAAAAGGATAAAATAGACCAATTGCATTTGATCCCCCACCAATACAAGCCACTAAGGCATCAGGCAAACGACCTTCGTGCTGCATACTTTGTTCTTTTGCTTCACGTCCGATAACTGCCTGAAAATCTCTTACCATGACAGGATAAGGATGAGGGCCGGCGGCTGTACCAATAATATAAAAGGTGTTATCGATATTTGTAACCCAGTCACGCATGGCTTCGTTCAGTGCATCTTTCAGGGTTCTGGAACCTGACTCAACGGATACCACACGAGCACCCAGCAGCTTCATTCGATAAACATTTAATGCCTGGCGTTGAATATCTTCAGCGCCCATATAAACAACACATTCCAGCCCCAGACGGGCAGCCACGGTAGCTGTAGCAACACCATGTTGACCCGCACCGGTCTCCGCAATAATTCTGGTTTTACCCATGCGTTTGGCCAATAGCATCTGACCAACCGTATTATTTACTTTATGAGCACCGGTATGGTTTAAATCCTCACGCTTTAAATAAATTTTCGCGCCGCCGAGTTCACGACTCCAACGTTCAGCAAAATACAAAGGGGATGGACGACCAACATAATTAGCCAGATCATTATCTAATTCAGCTAGAAATTCAGGATCCTGAAAATATTTAATATAAGCCTGATTCAGTTCGTCCAGTGGTTCCATCAAGGTTTCAGGGACGAACATACCGCCATATTGACCAAAATGCCCTTTTTCGTCAGGCATATCAGACAGTTTTTTATCCGCCTGTTGTTCTATTGTCATTAATCTTACTACCGTTTTCTCTTAAATATAAATTGATTATTTCGTCATTCTTCAGCATATTTAGCATTTCGCATAAACTGAATAATTTTTTGCTGGTCTTTTTTACCTTTAGAGACTTCTACGCCACCACTGACATCAACCGCATAGGGTTTGACCTGTTTAATGGCCTGCGCAATATTCTCCGCCACCAGACCACCCGCCAGTATAATGGGAAGCGTCAAATCATGTGGAACCTTATCCCAGTTGAATGTCTCTCCCGTACCGCCGGGAACACCTTTTTTGTAGGTATCAAGTAATAGTCCCCGAGCACTGGCATAACGATTTTCTACTGCATATAAATCAAGTCCTTCCTTCATGCGCACCGCTTTAATATACGGCCTGTTGAAGGAAGCACAAAACGCTTCGGGCTCATCACCATGGAACTGTATCAGGTCAATGGGAACTTGTTCTAAAACCTGCTCAATTTCCTGTCGTTGCGCATCAACAAATAGAGCGACACTGCTGGTAAAAGGCGGCAAAGTACTGAGCACTGTTAACGCTTGTTTAATTGTAACGCAGCGTGGACTTGGTGGATAAAAAACCAGTCCAACAGCATCTGCCTCATTATCACTGGCAAATTTAGCATCTTCACTATTAGTGATGCCACAAATCTTAACCCGGGTCATAATTCCATGTATTATTCTAATCGATATCGTGTTACATAATCAGCTAAAGTGCATGTGTTCTGACTCTGCGCTATAAAGTACGAAATTATCCCATATTTTGTCAATTATTCCTACATAATACATAACATTAAAATAAATGTTAGCTTATAATACACAATCAAGTTAACGAATAAACACTCTCTACTTCAACAAATATCAACAACTCAGAATTTAATGGTTTTTACTTACGTCCTATATGTTATTTAACAAAATTATCCCTCACATTTTTATTACTTTAATAATTCTTCAATTTAACAATATATCAGCAGCCGAAATAACTGATATGAAAAGCTATATTATTGAAAACAAATCAATTACTACGCCATTGGGCGGTTTGATCGGTAATCCTTATTCAGGTCGTTTACTCATCAGAAATGCAAACAAAGGCAACTGTCTCTCTTGTCATCAGCTTCCTATTCCTGAAGATGACTTTCATGGCACTATCGGCCCTTCTCTGTATACTGTTGCATTGAGGTTAACTGAAGCACAGCTGCGTATTCGGGTCGTTGATATGAAATTAATCAACCCATTTACCATTATGCCCGGCTATTATAAATCTACAGAAAAAATTAATCGTATAGCCCCTCAATACACAGGAACTACAATGCTTTCAGCACAGGAAGTTGAGGATATTGTGTCCTACTTAATCACCCTTAAAGCAGAAGATACGGAAAATATTTATGAAAGTTACCCATAAAGCTTTTCTTGCCTGGATGGCCGGTTTTATTTTATTAGTTCCACAGACTCTGTTTGCTGAACTTATTTCCGGCTATGAGTTCCTGAGTGAACAAACCCAGGAGATGCAATTGGATGATTTTCAAAATCCTGGTTATTTATTAGTTGAATCGGGCCTGGAAATTTATGAGAAAAGTGGAGAAAATGAGCAAACATGTGCCGAATGTCATGGTGATGCAGGTAAAAAACTTGTACCAGAAAGTATTGCTCAATACCCCAAATATAGTCAGGCTCTTGACAAGCCATTAACGCTTAGAGATCAAATACAAGTTTGTTGGACTGAACGACTGGACAACTTCCCTTTGCTTTATGATGATCCGGAATTATTAGCCTTAGAAACGTTTATTCGTAACAAAGCATTCGGAGAAAAAGTTAATGTTGATATTGACGGTGCGATGCAGCCTTTTTATGAAGCAGGAAAAAAGCTCTATTTCACCCGTTTTGGTCAAATGGATATGACCTGTGCACAATGCCATGATATTTATACCGGAAAGATGTTACGCGGGCAAAAGTTATCACAATGACACACGAACGGTTTTCCTGAATTTCGTCTGGAATCACAAAAAGTAGTCAATCTTCCGCAGCGACTAAGAGAATGCTTCCGTTCATTACGTGCTGAAACATTTGAACAGGAATCCGATGAATTTCGCAATCTTGAAATTTACCTTAATGCCCGTGGAAATGGGCTTAAAATTGAAACTCCGGCTGTCCGTTATTAATCCATACCCCTTACTGCCTAACTATCAAGTTAAACCATCCAGGTAAAACAAAGCATTGAGTCTATTTTCATAAATAACCAGATTAAGCCCATAGACAGCCTTGAAAAACAATAGAGGGTTTTCTATGCTTTATTTATGACTTTGATGTTTACTGCTTTTCTGGATGTATTAATATGAAACTTATTGATGTTGATACTTTGGTGCAGATTATTTCCCAAACGTGCTTGAAAAGTTGTAACTATTCAGCATGATTTTTAATCTCAGATAAAATCAGGTAACTTTTTATCAAATAACAATTCCAATGCAAGACTTGAACTTACA
>JAHXHI010000101.1 GCA_025656775.1 gamma proteobacterium symbiont of Bathyaustriella thionipta | reverse complement strand
CATAGACATGTCGGTTTTAATAAATTACATAACTTTTCTGTCAAGCTTTTTTTTTCAATTTTTTTTAAATTTATGCTGAATAGTTACGAAACAAGTAGGTCGCGAGAATAACTGCCACCCACAAAACCATACTGCCAACAGGATAAGTGTGTGACAACAGAAAACTTGTCCCCTCATGTCTGCGGGAAAGGAAAACCAGAAGCCGATTCATATTTGCCAGAAAAACCCCGCGAACAGAACGATCGGCTTTATCTATCGTGGTGAACATGTTGTATACCACTTGTGGCAAAGCACGACGATAGATCCAGTCAAAATCCAGATTGGTGGAACGCAATTCAGGGGGATACATCCCTTTAAGGTTAAGCCAGACAAACGCGAGTGCTGAGAAGAACAGCAACTGAGTCTGTGCCAGTACATGGGTTGCATCATATGGATTATAACCCGTATCGTAAGGTAACAACGAGTACAATGCGGCAGGATAAACACCAATGGCAATACACAGAGCCGCTGCAAAAAACATCGCCAATAACATATTATTGGGTGGATCACTGACACGAATGCCTGAATCATGGGCAAAGAATGCAAAATAAGGAATTTTTATACCCGCATGATGAAATACACCTGCCGAGGCAAATAACAGCATGGGCCATATCCAGTCATAACCATTTTCCAGAGCGGCGGACATGACCATGGATTTGCTCACAAAACCGCTGAATAATGGGAAAGCGGAAATAGAGGCTGCTCCGACAATACACAGTATCGTGGTTTTGGGCATTGTTTTATACAACCCTCCCAGCTCGGAACCATTGACTTTACCCGTCATATGCAACACGGCTCCCATGGACATAAATAACAAACCTTTAAAAATAACATCATTAAAGGCATGTGAAATGGCACCATTGAGAGCAAGTGCTGTACCAATACCGATACCGACAACCATAAATCCTACCTGGTTAATAAGACTATAGGCCAGTACCCGACGCAGGTCATTTTCAATCACTGCAAAAAAAATGGGGAAGCAAGTCATGGCTGCGCCAATGTAAACCAGCAGCTCGGTGCCGGGGTAGCCGCGAGCCAGGGAATATACAGCCACTTTAGTCGTAAATGCACTGAGGAAAACAGTGCCTGTGACGGTGGCTTCAGGATAAGCATCCGTAAGCCAGTTGTGAGCCATGGGAAAAGCACACTTGATACCAAAGGCGATAAAGATCAGCCACCCGGCAACACCCTCCAGGCCGATATGACCAAACTCTAAAGAGCCATTTCCAGATGCATAAAATAGTGTGCCGGCAAGAAGAATAACACCGGATAAGACCTGAATAATGAGATAGCGGATGCCGGCAACGTAAGAACGCTGAGTCCTACGTGCCCAGATAAGAAAAACGGAGGTAAATGCCAGCAATTCCCAAAACACAAATAACGTTAATAAATCACCGGCAAAAACAGCACCCAGCCCACTGCCTGCATACAGCATGGCCGACACTTGCTGCACGGCATCACGAACATGCAAGGAATAAATAATGGCAATAAACGCTGCGATGTGAAAGACATAGCCAAACATCAGACTCAATTTATCGGCACGATAAGGCATAAGCTGATAATCAAGAAATGCAAATTGTAAATGAATTTCTTCAGGCACAGTCCACAGATGCAACGCGCTGACCACTGGAATGCTCACCATAATGATATTGCGCAAGATCCCACGGGTGAAGCCGGCAAGCAGTGCACCAATAAAAAAAGGCAGAAACGGTGGTATCTCAAGCATCCACATTGTCATCCCCTGATCCAGCACCATGTTTTTTAGTGATATTATTTTTTACATCATCACTTGTCTCAGCATATTCTGTTTTACCTTCATCTGCATAATAATCTTCAGAACGCATCAAAAAAGTACGCATCCATGTGGCGACGAGCACCAATACCACACAACCGACAAAGCCATACAGCGGATAGAAGCCCCACAGATTTTCCCAGCTATGCACCACATGACGATGGATAACAAAGTCCAGTGCCAGTAAAACTGCGCAACAGCCATACAGAAAGTGCAGCAGTCTCTTTACGTTGTCAGGTTTATCAAAAAGATATTTTTTTTCATTTTCCATACGCTAATCCAGATATGTCCAAAATGGCCCTGGCCAGTTCATATAATGGCTGTGGATAGACAAAAAGAACCACACAGCCAATAGTGCTGATACTCAAGGCTATTAATGACGGCAGTGGTGCTTCTTTTAAGCCCGTCTCAGTAACAGCGATTCCCCTGGCGGGGAAAAAAGCACGATAGGGTATCGGTAACAAATAGGCTGTGTTCAGTAAAGAGCTGATCATGAGTACTGCCATCAGAAACCATTGCTCGGTTTCCATGGTCCCCATTAACAAGAACCACTTACTCCAGGTACCCCCGGTGGGTGGTACACCGATAATGCTCAGGCTGGCCAGAAAAAATGCCGCCATGGTGATGGGCATTTGTCGGCCAAGACCATGCATTTCGCTTATTTTTGATTGATGTGCCGCAACAAGAATAGCACCCGCACAGAAGAACAGGGTAATTTTACCAAACGCATGCATGCCGATATGCATCGAACTCCCTATGACCCCGGCCGACGTGGCCAGCAAGGCACCAATAGTTACATAGCCCAACTGGCTCACTGTCGAGTAGGCCAGTCTGGCCTTTAAATTGTCTTGCCGCATAGCGACCAGTGAGGCCAGCAAGACAGTAGCTCCGGCCAGATAGAGCATAAATTGTGTACTGGGTAAAACGGCTAATAAATCAATACCAAAGATAAACACACAGACTTTTAGTACGGTAAACACACCTGCTTTTACCACCGCGACAGCGTGTAAAAGAGCACTCACGGGTGTGGGTGCAACCATTGCCGCAGGTAACCAGCGATGAAAAGGCATGATAGCGGCCTTGCCGATACCAAAGATAAACAAGATCAGTATCACACTGGCAACGGTTGTATTGACATTAGAATTAAACACTCCGCCGGGTTTAAAATCCAGAGTGCCTGCCACAAACCAGGTACTGATAATGGCGAACAGGAAAAAAACAATGGATGTGCCTAGCAGTACCCCCAGATAAATGCGCCCTCCTCTTTTCGCCTCCTCAGTTCCCGCATGGGTCACCAATGGATAGGTGGACAGGGTCAATACCTCGTAAAAAATAAACAGGGTGAACAGATTTGCGGCAAATGCAATGCCCATCACACTGCCAATGGCGATGGCAAAACAGGCATAAAACCGAGTTTGATTCTGTTCCTTATGAGTGCGCATATAGCCGATACTGTAAACGGTAGTAATGGGCCAGAGAAAGCTGGCAATCAAGGCAAAAATTAATCCCAGAGGTTCAATATTAAAGCTTATCTGTAAACCAGGTAAGAGTTCCCACCAGTGTACCTGGATAGTTTCACCCTGTTTTATGCCCAGATAAAGATTAACAACAAAATAAATAACCACTAAAGCAGTACCGATGCTTAGCGTTTCGCGCAGATTAGGATTGCGACCTGTTATCACTATAGCCAACGTTGCGAGCAGGGGTAAGATGATGCTCAGCTGCAGCATCGATTCCAGAGAAATAATCATGGGCCTACTCCGAACAAACTCATGGCTGCAGCCTGTGTTACCTGCACGCTAAGACGTGTGTCTATGCCAAAATAAATATTGGCTATGACCAGTAACCAGACAGGGAGCAGTATAGACAATGGCGCCTCTTTAATATTGCCTCTGCCCGGCAGGGGCGATTTAAAGTAAGCCGACTCAACAATTCGCCAGATGTATACAACGGCCAGCAGCGAACCAAGCAGGATAAGCACTGCAACAGGCCACCAGCCATTCTCAATCACGGCCAGAATCAAATACCACTTGCTGATAAAACCAACTGTTAACGGTACGCCTATCAAACTTAAACCACCGATTACAACTGCTGCCATGGTATACGGCATTTGATAGCCCAGACCATTAAAGTGTTTTAGCTGAACACTACCGATACGGTAAATTACGCCACATAATGCTAAAAATAAGGCACCTTTCATTAAAGCGTGATTAAACAGATGCAATAAGGTTGCCATTAAGCCTGTTGTGGTACTCACACTAAAGCCGATAATCATGTAGCCAATCTGGGCAATACTTGAGTAGGCAAAAAGATGTTTTACATTTTTTTGATAGATAGCGGTAGTGGAAGCTGCAAACACACCCACAAGACCCAGCGTCAGGAACAGGAGCCGCAGTGGCAGGGCGGTAAAAGAAAAAGTCAGGCCAAATACTGAAAATGTAAAACGAATCAGTAAATAGATGGCCACTTTTGTCGCTGTCGCAGCAAAGAAAGCGGTCACTATAGAGGGCGCATAAGCATAGGCATTAGGCAGCCATAGATGTAGAGGAAACAGGGCCAGTTTCAGACAGATGCCCACAATAATAAAGGCATAAGCGGTGAAGACAGTCCGTGTATGCTCTACTTCAGGCAAACGTCTGGAGAGATCATCCATATTCAGAGTGCCGGTCATCTGGTACATTAAACCGATACCGATCAAAATAAAAGTGGCACCGACAGTACCCATGATCAAATATTGATAAGCAGCCCAAAGTGCACGTCTGTCTTTGCCCAGCGCAATCAAGGCGTAGGCGGAGAGAGAGGAAATCTCCAGGAACACAAAGACGTTAAAGGCATCGCCAGTGGCGACAATGCCAAGCATTCCAGCCAGCGATAATAGATATAAAATGTAAAAAAGTGTTTGTCGTTCCCTGGGAATTTCCTGTTGAATGCTGGTATGAGCAGCAAGCAGCACCACTGTACTGATCGCAGTAATAATCAGTAACAGGAATGCATTGAGCGGATCAATACGGTATTCAATACCCCAGGGTGCTTCCCAGCCGCCCAGCTCATAAATAATAATGCCCGAAGACATGACCTGCTGTAGCAGAATACAGCTGATAACAAAGGCTAAAGCGCTGACGAACAGGGCAAAACCCCATGCCAGACGTGGCCGAGTTAGAAACAGGCATAACGGTGCCGCCAGTAGTGGCACAATAACTTGCAAAACAGGTAAATGTGCTAACAATCCAGGTTATCCTTCTCTTGTATCTCTTCTTCTTCGATGGTTCCGTAGGCTTCTTTAATGCGTAATGTCAGCGCAAGACCTAAAGCCGTGGTGGCTATACCCACGACAATTGCAGTAAGAATTAAAACATGCGGCAGAGGATTAGAATACTGGCATATACCCTCTGCAAAAATGGGCGCAGTGCCGCCATCAACGTTGGCCATGCTGATGTAGAGTATAAAAACAGAGGTTTGAAAAATGCCCAGTCCGATGATTTTTTTGATCAGATTGCCATGAGCGATAACGATGTAAAAACCGATCATCATCAACACGATTACAATCCAGTAATTATAGTGTCCCATTAACATGATGTATCATTGTTTCCTTCATTGTTTTTTTTCAGATGCTGTAAATATTCTCTGCGCCCTGCAAAATTAAAAAATATGATGATCATAACCGATGTGACGGTGATCCCCACACCCAGTTCGATTAACAGGATCCCCAGATGCTGACCGGCAACCGGATCGCCGGCTAAAATACTGTAATCAAGAAAGTTTTTACCATTGAGCAGTGAAACAACACCGATACTGCCGTATAGCAGGACTCCTATAGCAGCGAGCACTTGAATAAGCGATTGATTGATTACCCGACGCGCAGTGATCATGCCGAACAACATAGTGTACAGGATAATGGCTGCGGCAAAGATCACGCCCGCCTGAAACCCTCCGCCTGGTCCATAATCGCCGTGAAACTGGACATAAAGTGCAAACAGCATAATAAAAGGTAGCAGTGTTTTACTCACAATACGCAGAATCAAATGCTGCTCATGCAATAAATGATTAAGTGAATTAATTTTTGCCACCGTCACTGGACGAGGTACAACAGATAGAAGTGCCAGCACGCCTATACCGGCAGTAAAAATAACCACCACCTCACCAAACGTATCAAACCCCCTGTAGCTTGCAAGGACAGAAGTAACAATATTAGGTACACCCACTTCCTGCATGGAATCATTGATGTATCGAGGTGCAACATGAAGATGAACAGGTGCCTGTGCAGAGCCGAAAATCGGCATATCAAGGGTGCCATAAATCAACAGACCACCCGTAATTGTTACTACAACCAGAGCCAGTATGGGTTTATGGCGCACGGGATGTTCAGTACGCCCGGTCATGGTAATGGCAACCAGTAGCAGCAAGGTTGAGATACCAGCGCCTACAGCTGCTTCTGTAAATGCGACATCGACCGCATCCATTGTCACAAAAAAGCCGGAGGATAACAGACTGTATATGCCTGAGAGCATAATCAGAGGAAATAAATCCTTCAGCCTGACAATGGCTATAGCAGTCATCACAAGAAGCGCTAATAAAACAATGTCAATCAGGGATTCGATGGCATCACCTCGTCTTTATTTTTTTGATCGAGCTCTGGCTTCAGATCGTTGCGCATTGCCGCATGAGCCAATGCATGACTTGCTGTAGGACTGATAAACAGGGTCATTAGCAGAATAATAATGAGTTTTAATAACACCAGAATATCCGGACTCAGTAACATCAGTCCAAGTAAAATCATGGTCGTCGCCAACGTCTCAGTCACACTGACGGCATGCATCCTGGTATAAAAATCAGGGAAACGTAAAATGCCGAGCCCGCCTGATATACATAAAAAACTACCGATGAGTAAAAACAGGCTACTGCCTGTACTGATCAAAATATCCATTATGAACTCTTTTTTATTATTTTTTTCTGTAGCTTACGGTCTTTGAATATAGAACTGTCAGAATAACGTAAGACGCCGATAACACTGATAAAATTAATCAGGGCGTAAACGATAGCAATATCCAGGAATTCCGGTCGTCCCATCAGAAAGCCTAATAGTGATATGAGCAGCACTGTTTTGGTGCCAAACATATTGACCGCCAGTATACGGTCATACAGGGTAGGGCCGACAAACCCGCGAGTGAATGCCATGACCATGACAACAAGAATAGCCAGAATTGCAGCGATTAACATTGGCTTTCCAATTGAGTTACTCGACGATCCATTTCACCGCTTTGTAAATCATCAATTGATTCCTGTAATAAAGCATGCACCAGAAATTCATCCTTTCCTATATTTATGGTCACTGTACCGGGTGTCAAGGTAATGGAGTTCGCGTAAATGACTTTACCTATATCGGTTTTTTGAGACACTTTTATGCGTGACATTGTGGGGGAAATGGACTTGTTACCAAGCCAGATATGCTTTACGACCAGAATATTAGCGAGAATAATTTCTTTAATTAGCCAGGTATTGTATCCAGGCAGTTTCTGTGTAAGATGTATGGGCTGTGATTCATGATCGACCACATCCATTCGGTGAGCAATGTACAGAACAAAGGTAATGGAAATTGCTCCGAGTGATAACATCAGAGGAGTATTGTGACCTGAGTTAATCAACCAGAATACTGATAATGATAAAGCCAGAGTGAAGGTATGTCGCATTGGGTCTCCCGTATAATTGTTATTGGGTGCTCAAAATAATAGCAAAGACACCTATCAAAAAATTTATTTCATGATGAGTGCCTAAAAGGTATTTCCGAACTTCACTCACTGATTCTTATCAGACATATTCCATAAAACATTTTGATCAGCCCCCATCATTGTCTGCGGCATTTGACCATTCCATTGCTGTGCGCGAACATAATCGACGAGAGTCGATGATTGATTCAATGATTCAGCTTTCTTTTGAATGGCTTCTGCCTCTGCAAGACCTTTTAAACGAATGGCCTGAGCTTCGGCTTTAGCTTCAGTCTCAATTGCATACGCCTTACCATCAGCTGTTGCCTTAGCAGCATCACGTTTTGCCATAGCAGTATTAACTTCACGTTGAGCTTCAAGCTTTTGTCGTTGCAGGCGATGCTCTTCAGCCGCAGCCAGATTTTTCTCCGTTTGTTTTGTTTCGATGGATTGAATGTATTTTTGTGGTAAACCCAAATTTTCTAATTGCGCCGAGTCTAATTTTACGGGATAAGTAGTCATGCCCTCAATTAACAGACTTTCGATTTGGGCAATGACTTTACTTCTGTTTTGAATAATTTCTTCAGCTTTATAACGTGCCAGTGCATCTTTCGCAGCAGAGCGTAATTTAGGATCTAAAATTCGTGATTCAAATTGATCCAGACCACCATAGCTTTTATATAACTCAAAAGCCTGTGAGCGTTGAACTGTCCAGTTAATGGATATTTCTGCAGTAATAGGCATTTGCTCATAGGTCGAGGCATTAAGCCGTTCTACATTTTTACGTGTACGGATCTCCAGAACTTCTACCGTATCAATAAAGGGAATTTTCATATGCAGACCTGGATTAACTTGCTGGGTGGCTTCACCAAAGCGTTTAATGATCCCAACATGCCCTTCTTCAATGGTGTACAATGCTTGAATAGAAGAAATTACAAGAAATAACATAATAACGGCAGTAATTAAAACGCCTTTCCCCTTACCAAAAGCTTTGCTCAATATATCGGTAAGATCAGGTGGTGATTGTTGTATATGCATTGATTAATTTGTCCTGATATTGCCATACTCCCTGGCCATCAACATTAGTATTGTTATTGTTCCTATTTTCATTCATCACATCACTGGGATAAATATAATAATGTCTATCTGCAAAAACAAAGCCTAACATAAAAATATTACAAAAAAAATAACTCATGAGTAATGTCTTGAATAAAACCGGGAATTGTTTTAGCTGTTTTCTTTGCCTTAACTAAACACTCTCATTTATCAGGATATAAGTGTTAGATTTTAAAAATGAAAGTTTCAACGAAAGCCAATACTTAAACTCTGGAAAAATTATTATTTCCATAGCCCTTATCTTCAAATATTATGTCTCAGAATTTTTCTGCGAAACAATCTTTGCAGCCTGAAAAGGATTAATCAATAACAGAGTGTTTATGTTAGTTTTTGGTTTTCATTAAAAATAGTATGAAATCTTAATGTCTTCAGCTAATAACGGGTAATCCTTTATGAATTGCAGAATGAGAAATTTCTGCTATCCTGATAGTGAGTACCTGACACTATTAACCGACATCATCATTATAAATATCTGGTCTTGGTCATTTTTTGTATGTTAGTATTTATTGATGACCTAACTTAACTCAATAGACGTATCACCCAATGAAAACAATCCTCACAATTATTCTAGCCTGCTACTGCACAGGACTGTATGCAGCAAACTCTGTCGATCTGTTTGATCAAAACAGAGGTCAACAAAAACAACAAGCCAAGCCAGTCAAAGTCAAACCTCCCAGAAAAACTAAAATTAGAAGCAAAAAAGTAAATTTTAGTCTGATAGGTATATCAAAACTAGGCGAGAAGTATGTGATCCATTTTAAAGATATTAAAGGTCAGCAGAAAAGCGTTACCTGGTATGATCAGCAAAAATCAACCGCCACAAAAATTTATGATGACTACGAAATTGACAAGATCCTTAATAGAACGCTTTATCTGAATATTGTTAAAAATAAACCTTGTATTGAAGCCCCCAAACAGGGAATTTCCTGTAATAATAAAAACAAGCAAATGATCATGCAGCTGGTACGCAAAAAAGTAATTGCTCCACCACGTCCCACCAGAGTCAAGCGCAGTATACAAAAACCCCAGGCAAAGGTCGCAAGAAAAAAGCCATTTAAGTGGCAGCAAAAAAAATAAAAGCCCTTAATCAGCGTGGCGAATAATCCAGCTGAAATGAGTCTTTATCGTGTCAAAAAAATTTACACCCCCTATTACATTTATTTTTGACATAAGTTGCACCTTATTTAACTATCTGTATTCATTAACTATTTTTCCAATGGCATATATAATGCTTAAAACAGGCATATATAATATAGAATAAAGTACTTTAACATTTCCAAATCTTTTATAGCTAAAATAATTTAATAACAAAACTTTGGATTTTATTCTACATAAACAGTCAATTAAGTGGTACATACAAATAAGTAAAGCGGGGTGAGAATGGGGGCTATACAAGTTATGGACGAGCATAGGGACTATGCCGGCGGGCTGGAAAATTTTGCCAGTTGTGCCAGTAAATGTGCCGATGCCGATATGTTATTACAACGCTTTTTTGACATACTCACTCACACTCAAGAAAAAGGTAAGTATCTCGTCATACAATTTGATGAGTTTAACCCTGACTCTCATTTTATTATGTCCAGAGGAGTTGACAACTCATATTCTCAACAAATAACCCATAACTTTACTTTATGGAGTAAGCAGCCGGAAAATCTGCCGTCAAAACTCAGCAAAAACCGGTGAACCTAAATATTTTGATAAATTAACGGCTAAAAATAATTTTTTATAACCGAATCGCTATTAACTATCGATGACG
>JAHXHI010000321.1 GCA_025656775.1 gamma proteobacterium symbiont of Bathyaustriella thionipta | reverse complement strand
GTGTAAGTTCAAGTCTTGCATTGGAATTGTTATTTGATAAAAAGTTACCTGATTTTATCTGAGATTAAAAATCATGCTGAATAGTTACACCAGAAAAAGATAATATAAAAGTCAATTATAAGTGATTTGAAACAGATAGTTTTGTTGTTAGATTAATTTCACTGGGGGTGGTATCACCTGAAAAATGCACACCATAGGCTAGCACTTCCACACCATTTTCCTGCACTTGAGCAAGTGTTTTTGCATATAATGGATCAATTTCAGCGGCCGCTCGAACCTGCTTAATATCTTCACGTTGAACACAAAAAAGAAGAATGCCGCGATGCCCTTCCTGTACCATCAACGCTAACTCACGCAGATGTTTTGTACCCCTTGCTGTCACCGCATCAGGAAAAGCAGCAAAACCTGGTTCAAAACTTGCTGTGACATTTTTCACCTCGACATAGCATTTTTGGCCATTATTTTGGGTGACTAAAAGATCAATACGGCTTTTTTCTGTACCATAGGCTACTTCTGTTTCAATTTTTTGTACATCATTGAGTTCAGCAATAAAGCCTTTTTCAATTGCTTCCTTTACTAATTTATTGGCAAGCAGGGTATTAATACCAATTAAATGACTTTCTTTTGAGCCGGCCTCCTGAGAACTGGACAACTCCCAGCTATAACGATATTTACGCTTGGGATTATGGCTATTACTGATCCAGACAATACTGCCGGGAAGTGCACAACCGGTCATAGACCCCGTATTTGCCGTATGAATGGTCATTTGTTTTGGCTGTTGTGTTTCTTCATCCAGTTCAAACAATTCCACATCTGCTAAAAAACGTTTATAACGCTTGATTAAACGGGCTTTTATTAAGGGTTCAGTGAATTTCATAAAGCAGAATTATTGCTCTAAAAATTGTTTTAAACGTTGTATAGCCTGTTTCAGATAATTAATATCTCTGGTATATGAAAAACGAACGAAGCGTTCTGGCTGGTTACTGCCAAAATCAATACCCGGGGTAATAGCCAAACCGGTTGTTTGCAGAAGTTCATGAGCAAAAACCATACTATCATCAGTGTGAGCACTGCAATCACAATATAAATAAAACGCACCCTGTGGTTTAACAGGTATTTTAAAACCTAGTTTAAGAAGCTCAGGGTATAGGTAGTCACGTCTTTGTTGAAATATCTGTCTTCGTTGGTCTAATATATCAATAGTTTCAGGTAAAAAAGCGGCCATAGCCGCTTTTTGAGCTGTAGTAGGCGCGGCCAGGAAAAGATTTTGAGATAAATGATCACAGGCCTGCAGCAAATGTTCTGGCACAATACACCACCCCAGACGCCAGCCCGTCATTTGAAAAAATTTAGAGAAACTGTTGATGATAATGATATGTTGATCCAGATCATCATCACCTGTTAATGCACAGGATGATTCGATATCATAAACCAGTCCCTGATAGATTTCATCCACAATCAGATAAGCATTTTTATTTTTTACCAGCTGGATTATTTTTTTCATTTCCGGCGTGGGGACTACTGTACCTGTTGGATTTGAGGGCGATGCAATTAATACTGCTTTGGTATTTTTCTGCCAGTTTTGTTCAATCAATTCAGCCGTTAATTGATATTGGCTCGAATCATCAACGGCCACTTGCTGAATTTCGCCACCGACAAAACGCACAAAATTCTGATTACAGGGATAACCCGGGTCAGCCAGCATCACTGCATCCCCATGACCGATTAATGAACCCATAATCAATAATAGTGCACCGGAAGCACCAGGGGTAACAACCACTCTTGAAGGAGGAACAACCCGTCTGTAACGAGTCATATAAAACTCAGCAATTGACTGTCTCAGTGTCATTAAACCAAGACTGGGAGTATAGTGAATATCACCCTGACGTAATGCTTCAATACCCGCATCAATGATGGGCTGGGGGGTTTTAAAGTCCGGCTCACCGACTTCCAGATGAATAATGTCCCTGCCCTGTTGTTCTAAAGTTTTAGCCTTGCCTAACAGCGACATCACATGAAAAGGTTCAATACTTTCCATACGCTGAGCCAACGGAATAAGCGGCTTTTTTAGAGACTTTGAGTCATTCATGCCTGATGAAGTTTTTGAGCCGTCGCCAGACTAAAAAAAGGCTCATCACAAGCGCCCTTGAGAACATTCATTGGCTGTTCGGGTTCACCCAGATCACTTAACACCAAAACGGCATCAGTAAAATCATGGTCGCTGGTGTAGTCATTAATGGTCACTATTGTTTTTAAATCAGCACCGATAGAAGACAATAAACCATTATGAGAATCTTCAAAGGCCAGACATTGATCCGCTTTAAGGTTCATTTTTTGCATCGCATAATCATAAATATCCGGTGCAGGTTTTTTAGCAGGCACCACATCTCCGGCAGCTATCACTTCAAACCAGTCAATCGATTCAGCACCCAAGGTATGAGTCAATAATGCCGTCACATTTGCAGGAGTGGTTGTCGTAGCAATAGCCATTCTCAATCCGGCATCACGCGCCTCGTTAAAAAAACGCACCACGCCGGGGCGAAGCGGAACAGCACCATCAGCCATTAATTGAGTATAAAAACGAGTCTTAGACGCATGTAAACCGGCAACAAAATCATCAAAAGCGGCATCGGTCACTGCAGGTGAAGTAAAATCTTCACCCCGTTCGTCCTTATAAAAATCACTTAGATAGTAGCGAATACGTTCTTTACCACCCGTTACAGCTAATAACTGGCCATATAACTCAACACTCCAATGCCAGTCTAAACCAGCCTCTTTAAAGGCCATATTGAATGCGACAAGGTGTCCATCCCGCTCAGTATCGGCCAATGTACCGTCTACATCAAATATTAACGCTTCTAATTGACTCATAAATAATTTCTCTATTATAAAAAGGGTTAGTTTACATTAAAACTCTATTTATCACAGGGGAAGAGTAGAGATTAATAAATTAATTTTAATTCGATTTTATACTATATGGCTACAAAGTCTTATTATCTCAAGATACTTTTTAGCTTGAGGTTCAATAAATTACTTTATACTAATATATTTACCTGAAATTCTCAGATTCACTGTAAAAATGACTATTTTAGGCCTAAAATATAAATAAGAGGCAAAAAATGCGCTTATTGTTTGCCAAAGAGCGCGTATTTTGATATATATTCACATCTTTTTTAAAAACAGGCTGGAGTCCGTTCAATGCCAACAAACAAAAGCACAAACAAAGATAGTGCTATGGATACTTTTGAACCTTATCAGGAACAAGCGGGTGAAGAGTATATGAATGAAAACCAGCAGGCGCATTTTAAAGCGATACTGCTGGCTTGGAAAAAAGAGTTAATGGAAGAAGTCGATAAGACGGTAACGCATATGAAAGATGATGCGACCAATTTTCCAGATCCAAGTGATCGTGCTTCCCAGGAAGAGGAATTTGCACTTGAACTTAGAACCCGTGATCGCGAACGTAAACTTATCAAAAAAATTGATGAGTCTATCGCATTTATGGATTCTGAAGAGTATGGTTTTTGTGAAACCTGTGGTGTCGATATCGGCATTCGTCGTTTAGAAGCTCGTCCTACAGCAACTCAATGTATCGACTGTAAGGAGTTAGACGAAAGAAAAGAAAAAGCTGGCTAATTTCTTTATCGCCATCATATTAACTCAAGCAGATTTTACAACCATTTTTAACGCTATACGTCATTTGACTAAAAACAGATTAAAAATGGTTGTTACTTAAGCTTTTAGTTACTTTACATGTCATGCGCTTCTATCTACAGCAGTATTGTGTTGCTCCTATCTTCTTATATTTTTAGTTTATTATCCGATGCAAAAGCAATAGACATTCATCTTGACAAAAACGAATCCCGAGCAGAAAAAATACCGAGGACGCTTTGCCCCATCCCCCTCCGGAGAACTGCATTTTGGCTCTCTTTTAGCAGCCATGGCCAGTTATGCAGATGCTCGTCATCATAACGGCTGCTGGTTATTAAGAATTGATGACATCGATCAGGCACGTGTGGTTAAATATTCCGATCAGCATATATTAAATGCCTTGGAACAATGCGGCTTTAGCTGGGATGAAAATATCTCATATCAAAGCCAATGTATTAATCAATATCATGCAGCTTTACAAAAAATAAATCAGACTGAACTCAGTTATTCCTGTACCTGCTCACGAAAGCAACTTAAGACATTTTCTTCCCACGGAATTTACCCAGGGCTATGCCGTGACAAAGGTATAAGTGACATTGATGATAATAAGAGTGCTATCCGGGTCAAAGTCCCATCAGAAAATATTTCTTTTATTGATCAAATTCAACAAAAATATGGTCAAAATCTCACTCATGATACCGGTGACTTTATTATCTATCGACGTGATAACGTCTTCTCATATCAATTAAGTGTTGTCGTCGATGATTTTTACAGCGGTATTACTCATGTTGTGCGCGGTTATGATCTTTTGGACTCAACACCTAAACAAATTTTTCTGCAAAAAATACTTGACTATCCACAACCACACTATGCGCATATCCCCCTGGCGGTAACTGAGGAAAACATAAAACTCAGTAAGCTTAGTCATGCCAGAAAAGTTAACTGTGATCTAAAAACACTGGTATTAGCAGCACGCTTTTTAGGCCAGGGTCCAGGGCAAGGTCAAAGAGGATTGGATCATAAAGATTTTGATAATAAAGATGACTTTTGGCAATACCTTATCACTCACTGGGATATAAACAGGGTACCAAAGATGGAAAAACAGGTAATTATGTATTAATCTAACTCATCAGTAGACAGAGTTATTTTATTATTCTGTCTACCTTCTATTTTAAGAACAAGCATTTATAATATCCAGGAGAGATAAGTGTCGCAAGCAACAACTCAACTGAAACAACCTTTTATGGAAAAAATTCATGGCAAGTTGATTGGCATTTTACGCTGGGAACAATTAGATGAGCTATGGCAAACCATTCAATCTGAAAGCACTGATGACTGGTACATTTATCATATTGGTGATGTCCCCCCTGAAACGGTTTGCTCAGCAGAGAAACTGCATCATTTTATTGAAGAAATAGATAAATTATTAAAACACGATCATGAACATGACTATTGTGGTATTGTTTATACTGATGATAAAACAAGTCCTGCTTTTATCAAAATTTACGACCCCAATAATTTAGGGCATGTGTGTGGTTCCAGTGGTGCACCACCTCCCCTGCCTGGCTGGATTTTAAGTAAGGAACGTCCCATTGATCTCGAAGCAGACATTGCACCAACAGGCAGTAGAAAACGTTGGTGGCAGAAAATTTTTAATTGATCTTTTGTATCATTCAACTATTGTATAGTTGAACATTGTATGGTTGAACCAATAAAGTCAAATTCTTAATTTAATACATTCACCTTTTGAAGGAAGCGCATTATGGCAGACGGTAAAGTATATCCCATTCCTCAAGCAGTAGCAGACGATGCTTATATTACAGAAAATATGTATAACACGATGTATCAGCAATCTATTGATGATCCAGATACTTTTTGGGGTGACATGGCTGAAGAATTTATCAGCTTTTCAAAACCCTGGGATAAAGTCAGTAATTGGCACTATGCCGATGCTCAAGGTAATCCTGATGTCAGTATCAAATGGTTTGACGGTGCAAAACTCAATGTGACTTACAACTGTATTGATCGTCACCTGGCAGAGCGTGCTGATCAAACAGCAATCATCTGGGAAAGTGATGACCCCAATAAATCTGAAATTATTACTTATCAACAACTTTCAGATAATGTCAATCGTTTTGCTAATGTCCTAAAAGCACGCGGCGTAAAAAAAGGGGATCGGGTTTGTATCTATATGCCTATGATCCCAGAAGCGGCCTATTCCATGCTTGCCTGTGCCCGCATTGGTGCAGTTCATTCAGTTGTTTTTGGTGGTTTTTCCCCCGAAGCAATAAAAGATCGTATTCTGGATTCTGATTGTCAGATTGTTATCACTGCAGATGAAGGTATTCGCGGCGGCAAAGCAGTACCTCTTAAGAAAAATACTGATCAGGCCGTTGCCCAGTGTCCCAATGTTCATACCGTATTAGTCATTCAAAATACCAAAGGCGATGTTACATGGAATGATAAACATGATGTCTGGTATCACGAGCTCGCTGCCACCGTTGACAGTCATTGTGAGCCGCAAGAAATGGATTCTGAAGATCCGCTCTTTATTCTTTATACCTCGGGGTCAACCGGTAAGCCAAAAGGTGTTTTGCATACCACTGCAGGTTATTTACTCTATGCTGCCGTGACACATAAATACACCTTTGATTATAAAGAGGGTGATATTTACTGGTGTACTGCTGATGTGGGCTGGATCACCGGTCATAGTTATATTGTTTACGGACCCTTAGCCAATGGTGCAACAACACTCATGTTTGAAGGGATCCCGACTTATCCTGATGCCTCTCGCTTCTGGCAGGTTGTTGACAAACATAAGGTCAACACATTCTACACTGCACCCACTGCAATTAGAGCCTTAATGAGTGAAGGTGATGAACTGGTTAAGAAAACCGATCGCAGCAGTCTGAGTCTTCTGGGTTCAGTGGGTGAACCCATTAACCCTGAAGCCTGGGAATGGTACTACAATATCGTGGGCGAAAAAAATTGTCCGATTGTTGATACCTGGTGGCAAACTGAAACCGGTGGTTTCATGATCACTCCTCTTCCCGGTGCTACTGCATTAAAACCAGGTTCAGCATCACGTCCGTTCTTTGGCGTGAAACCCAATTTAATGGATACTGACGGCAATGTCATTGCAGAAGGCCCTGCGTCGGGTTCTTTGGTGATTAGTGCCAGCTGGCCAGGTCAGATGCGCACTATTTATGGCGACCATAAACGCTTTATTGAGACTTATTTTTCTACCTATCCCGGCCACTATTTTACCAGTGATGGTGCACGACGTGATGAGGATGATTATTACTGGATTACCGGACGCGTCGATGATGTATTAAATGTATCAGGCCATCGTCTGGGTACTGCAGAAATTGAAAGCGCTCTGGTGTTACATAAAGATGTAGCAGAAGCCGCTATTGTCGGTTATCCACATGATATCAAGGGACAGGGAATTTATGCCTACATTACATTGGTAAAAGGTGCAGTACCAACGGATGAATTAAAAATTGAGATGGTTAAACAGGTTCGTAAAGAAATTGGTCCCATTGCCTCTTTAGATTTTGTTCAATGGGCACCCGGTTTACCAAAAACGCGATCTGGCAAAATTATGCGTCGTATCTTACGTAAAATTGCCTGTAACGAACTTGATAATATGGGTGATACCAGTACTCTTGCTGATCCAGGTGTTGTTGAACAGCTTATTGAGAATAGAGAAAATAAATAATCAGTTTTCAACTGTTAATAGTCACTTTCTTCTAAATAGAAGGAAGTGACTAATTTTCAAATAAGCACTCTCTTTGATTATAATTTCCCTCCTTACTTTTAACAGGTCTGAAATTTGCATTTATTTATATCCGGGCTTTCAACTTTTATGATTATTTATGAGTAACGTTTTATGGAAAAAATTCATCATCTTAGTGCAGTAAAGCTCGACATTCTGGTGGCAGAAGCCATTGGAATTAAGGTGTTTTTTTCAGACACTCACAATAAACTCAACTACATTCCCAGAGCAGGAATGACTGCCCGAGAATGGGCTCCCAGCCGATTCTGGTCACAGGGCGGACCGCTTGTTGAACAGCATAAGATTGATTTAAACTGGGGCTGGGAAGAAAGCAAAGAATGGACTGCATCAATTGAACCGGATATTAATGTTCAGGGTGCCACTGTGCTTGAAGCGGCAATGCGGGCACTGGTGTGTTTAAAACTACCTGATTTTAATGATATTCCATCGTAAACCATCAGGAAAAAAATTAATAAAAGTGCTACACTATTGATATGAGCGCTTATAAACTTAGCTTTTTAATTACTGCTTTATTGTTTACACAGATAGCCTTTGCAAATGAGGTTATCACCCCACTACCTGTCAATCCGATTTATGATAAAAAGAAAGCCGCTGTTGGCAAAATCCTTTTTTTTGATCCCATTCTTTCACTCGACAGAAGTACCTCCTGTAATAGTTGCCACGATCTGGCAGCCGGCGGGGCTGATAAAAAAGAGGTCTCTATTGGAATTGATGGACTCAAAGGCAATATACAATCACCTACCGTATTAAACGCACGTTATAACTTCAAACAATTCTGGAATGGCCGAGCTGAAACGCTTTTAGAACAAGCCAACGGGCCCATACATAACCCGAAGGAAATGGGCTTAAATAGTCTGGAAGTAGAAAAACGAATCAATGCCAGTCACAAATATAAAACACTTTTTTCAAACTACCATGATGGCCCTATTAGCTACTTAATGATACTCGAAGCCATTGTTGAATTTGAAAAAGCATTGGTAACACCCAATAGTAAATTTGATCGTTATCTACGAGGTGAAATCCAATTAACTGAATTGGAATACGCGGGTTATCAGACATTTAAAACACTGGGATGTATTACCTGTCATAATGGTATGAACATTGGCGGTAATTCATTTCAAAAAATGGGAATGATCATCCCCTATATTCACAAGGAAGATTATCCTGATCTCTACTCTCTGACCAAAAAGGACTATCATAAAAATGTATTTAAAGTACCCACATTAAGAAATATTGCACTATTAGCACCCTACTTTCATGATGCTTCAGCAAAAACACTTGAAGAAGCTGTAAAAATCATGAGCAAACTCAATCTGGGTTATATAATTTCTGAACAGCAAATAAAAGAATTAGTGGCATTTTTAAACACTCTCACCGGTGAAACACCTGAAATTCTGGACTGATTATTGGAATAATAATGCGTTTTAATTACTCAACAATTATTGCATTGCTATTAGGCATTTCTTCTTTAATAATGCTGGTTCATTACTACAATATTGAAAAAGACTTCCGACAAGATTACAAATCCGTCAGCACCCACTTTAATAATTTACAAAAGTATCAAGAGCGACTCACCTATGGTGTTTTACAAAGTACTCTTTTTGCCTATTATAATCAGGATATTATTGCTAAAGATCGACACAATATTAAGTTAGATGCCAGACATTTATCCCAGCACCTTCTACTTAAGGAGAAGCATTATCAGCCATTAAAAGAGAATATCAACAACCTCCAGTCAGAGATTACGGCCTATGTTGAAAAAATTGAACATTTTTTAATGATTAATGGCGGCATTAAAAACTCCAGTGTTTTTTTAACAACACATGAGAGTCAGGTCTATCATTATTTTACTTCTGACTCTGAAACGACAAAAATAATTCATTCTATTGTTAATCGCTTTCTGCAAGCCAAAAGATTGCTGGATAGTGATTATTTAAGACAATTATCTGCATCGGTAAAAAAAATCAAACAAGGTCGCTATAACAAAAATCAACAGGATTATATTGACAAATTACTCATACATATTGATTTTCTTGATGAAACATATCCTTTATACATTAAAATATTTTCTGAAATAATAAATTCACCATTACGTAATAAACTGGAAACAACTCAGCAAAAATTTAACACCCTTGCCGAAGATGATTTCATTTACTTAAATACCTTAGCAATTTCATTATTTATTTTAATATTTTTATCACTCTTAACCATTAGCACACTGCTTTTTTATATGCGAAGAGATAATAAAAAATTAATGATGCTTCATGACAGATTAGATTTCAGCCTGCGCCATGATGCATTAACCGGCTTACTCAACCGGCATAGTTATGATGCGTTTATCAGTCAACAGCAACACCCTGTTTTGTTACTGCTAAACATCAGTAAGTTCAAACACATTAATGACTTTTATGGCGCTGAAAATGCTGATATATTTTTGATTAAATTTTCAAAAAAACTCGTGCAGCGATTTGCACAGTCATCAACAACATGTTACCGCATTAGTGGTGATGAATTTGCTATTGTTTTTACAGAAAAAAATCAAAATAAAGAAGATATTAAATTAATTGCTCAAGAACTTGATATACTGCTAACGGGTGAGAATTATCACATTGCAGATATCAATCATACCATCAGTATTAATATGGCCATCAGTAACCAAAAACCTTTACTGGAAACTGCTGACATGGCATTAAAGCAGCTTAAGTTAACACCTTCAATTAATCTTCTACACTATTCAGAAAAATATAATATCAGAGAAAAAATTCACAACAATATTGAAATGACCCAGATTTTACACAGTGCCATCAATGACAATAGAATTATTCATTATTACCAACCTATCATAGACTTAAAAACCCGAGAAATTGTAAAATATGAAGCGCTGGTACGTCTAAAACTAAAAGATGACAGCATTCTCCCACCGATAAAATTTCTGCCCATTATAGTGGACCCCGAAAACTGGACAATAGGTTAAGATATAAGAGCTAACCTAATGGGGAACCTAAAAATGAGTAGAAAGAGAAAATCA